>CAUJGH010000089.1 GCA_963169575.1 Myxococcota bacterium
GGAGACGATCGCGTTATCGAAGAGGCGACAGTCGGCGCTGTACCGACTGGCGATCTGGGCGGTGTGGAGGAACTACATGAAGGATCGGTCGGAGAATCGGCCTCGGGGCACACCGGCGCAGGCGCTGGGGATCACGAAGAGACCGCTCGGGCTCCTGGAGATCCTGGCGCGCCGGCTCTTCCCGGAGCGGGTGGGGATCACGGGCTGGTTGAAGCGCTGTTACGAAGGGCGGATCCGGACGCGGGCGATCGAGCGATGCGAGGCGCATCGGGCGAGGTATGCCAGGTAGTCGAAGGGCAAATCGGCGAGAGGCACGGGGGTGCGCTCCGGGTCGGGCGGGTGAAATCTTCGGCCCACGTCTCGCGCTTTGTGCCAGACTCGCGCGATCGATCGCAGCGGACGACGTCCGCGCAATGGAGGCGCGCAGCATGACCCTACTCGGAACGAATCTCCCCGAGCACCTGATCGGGACGGATCCAGGCGCCCTCGTCGAATTCCTCTCCGGCCTCGAGCAGCTCGGCTACGGCTACGTCACGATCGGCGACCACGTCCTCGGCGCCGATACGAGCGTGCGCCCGGATTGGAAGCCGTTCCATGGCCATCCCCCGCTCTACGACCACCGGATGGTCTGGCACGAGCCGCTGGTCCTCTTCGGCTATCTCGCCGCATTGACGAAGACCCTCGAGCTCTGCACCGGCATCCTGATCAGCCCCCAGCGCCAGACGGCCCTGCTCGCGAAGCAGGCGGCGGAGGCCGACGTGCTCTCGGGCGGCCGCATCCGCTTCGTGATGGCGGCCGGCTGGAACGACGTCGAGTACGAGGCGCTGAACGTCGACTTCAAGAAGCGCGGCAAGATCATGGAAGAGCAGTTCGAGTTGATGCGCGCGCTCTGGAGTCAGGAGATCGTGACCTACCACGGCCACCACCATACGGTGACCGCCGCCGGCATCAATCCGCTGCCGACCCATCGCCGGATCCCGCTCTGGGTCGGCGGTCAGTCGCCCGTCGTCCTGCGCCGCTGCGGCCGACTCGGTGACGGGTGGTTCCCCTACTACCCGTGGTTCAGCGAGACGCAGCTTCATGCCGACCGGGGCGTGATCGAGTCCGCCGCGAAGGCAGTGGGGCGGGATCCCGCCGAGATCGGGATCGAAGGCGCGATCTACTTCGCCGATCCGCGATTCCCGATGCCGAAAGACGGAAGGAAGCCGCCGCATTCGCTCGAGGAGTGCGTCGAATATGCGCATTGGTGGAAGAATTTCGGGGCCGATCGGTTCTGGGTCACCGCGCCCTGGGCCGACCTCGGTCCCGAGGAGACCGGCGTCCGCGAAGAGGGCCGGGCGTGGAGCGGCGTCGAGCTGCGACTGCGGGAGCTCGAGCGGTTCAAGCAGGCCGTGGGTGGGAATTTCTGACTCGGCGGAGGCGAGCGATCGAGGCCGCGGATCGACGCAGTGCATCGCCGCAGGGCGCGGAGGGGACGCAGGTCGCTGGTCATTCCGTCCCAGCCCGCGGATCGGCGGACTTTCCTCGACTCTCCCCTCTACCGCGGCCCAGCGGCCCTGGGTTAAGTTCGGGTGTGCCTTTCGTCACCGTGGTACTTCCGGTCTTCAACCGCGCTGAAGTCGTCGCCCAGGCGATCGCGAGCGTATTGGCGCAGAGCTTCGCGGATTTCGAGCTGATCGTCGTCGACGACGGCTCCGCGGACGAGACCGTGGAGCGGGCCATGCGGTTCGGCGATCCCCGGATCCAGGTCATTCGCATTCCGACGAACGGCGGCGCCTGCGCGGCCCGCAACCTCGGGATCGAGGCGGCGCGGGGCGAGATCGTCTGCTTCCTCGACAGCGACGACGTCTACCTGCCGCGCAAGCTCGAGCGGGTCGTCGCCCGATTCGCGGCGCGCCCCTCGCTCGATCTGCTCGTCGATTCGTTCGTCTCCCGCAAGACCCGGAGCGATGGGGAGCGCGTCAAGTCGAAGTGCAATCCGCCGGGGCTCGTGGGCCAGGCGTTCCGGGCGGCGGTCTTCGAACGGCGGATCGCCAAGGCGACGACGGCCCTCAGCATCCGCAAGCGCGCGCTGGTCGACGTCGGCGGGTTCGATCCGTCGCTGCGGCGGCGCCAGGATCTCGACCTCGTGCTCCGCCTCTCGAACAAACACGTCTGCACGACGACCGACGAGATCCTCTGGGAGAAGCACGACAGCGCGGACGCGATCTCGCGCGACCACAAGCTCTTCCTCCAGGCTTCGATCGACATCTGCGATCGGCATCCCGACTACCTGGAGCTCCATCCGGCGTCGCTCTACCGCGATCTACGCAGCCATTTCGGCTGGCTCGCCAAGCGTCTCCATTGGGACGTGTTCGTCCGCGATGCCCGGCGCTATGCCTCGTCGGGTCGCTTCGAACCTTCGCTGCTCCGGCTGCTCTTCGATCGCCGGGTCACGCGACCGGTTCAGCTCGATTCGATCCAGCGCAGCCGCGCGGATTCGGGGAGCCCGTCGACGATCGCGGAGACGAGCTGCGCCCCGGCGAGCGTCGAGTAGTAGCTCCATCCGATCGCGATCGAGAGCGGGATCTGCCAGACCGGGAGGTCGACCTCGCGGTGGTGGGCCACGATCCGCCGCGCCGCGCGGAAGTTCTTCTTGAAGAAGACCTGTGCGGCGTACACGAGCCGGGCGAAGCGGCCTCGGCCCTCGAGCTTCGCCTTCGCGTCCCGGTCGAGACCCGCCTGGACGGCGCGCCAGAGGATGAAGACGAAGCCGGAATGCGGTGCGTGGAGCACGAGGGCGTCCGGCGTCCGCAGGAATCCGAAGCCGCGATCGACGACGTCTGCGAGCCAGAGTCCGCATTGCTTCTTGAAGGCCGGCGTATTCGGGAAGGGATTCGCGGTGAAGAACGCGGTGCGGACGGCGAAGTTGTTGGCGTGCATCTGGACGCGGCCGCGCGAGCGCGGATGCTCGCTCGGGAGGTCGAAGATCCAGATCATCGCCATCGTCCGCGAGATCAGGTCGAGGGGCTCGAGGGACGTCACGCCCGAGACCGCCATCATCCGCGCTTCCGAGAAGGGCGCGAGCAGGCCGCGCAGCCAGCCCGGCTGGGGGCAGGCGTCGCTGTCGAGCAGGATCGTGAAGGCGGTCTCGGCCAGCTCGGCGCCGCGGTTCTTCAGCTGGTAGTACGTCAGGCCGTCGGTCGCGACGATCCGGACGGTCGCCCGGCCCTCGAGCGCGGGGCAGCCGCGGGCGAGGCCGCGGCGGATCGAATCCGGATCGATCGCATTCTCGTCGTAGAGGAAGAGCACGGTCGGCCGGCCGGGCGATCGCTTCTGCTCCCGGGCGATCTCGGCATCGAGCGCGGCCAGCGCACGGTCGGTGAACCGGGTTCCGACGTCCCGCGGATTCTCCCATTCGACCGCGATCGTGATCGCATCCAGATCGAGCGCTTCCGACTGCGTCACGAGCCCCGTCCCTCCGTCGCACGCATCCCTGGGAGCGCCCCGGCTGCTCGAACCTCGGAGCAGCGGCGCGTCCCGGAACCGCCGCCCAAGCTACCGCATCGAGAAATGAACGGGCTCGCCCCCGGCCCCTGGAGCCTGTCCCGGAAGCCGGGACGCTCTCGAGCGGCCGACGGCGGCGTGCCGTCCCTCGGCCAACGCGGCCCGATCGGTCTTCGGGTCGTGCTCGATCGGGCGCTCGCCCGCGAGCTCGGCATCCCGTTCAGCGCGGAGCCGGCTCTGCGTCTCGCCAACCGAGCTCCTCGCGGCGAGCGACGATGCGCCAGCCGTCGCGGGTGCGTTCGAGGCGATCGACGTAGAAGAGTCCGGTCGTCGTCCGTCGGCGGATGCCCGCCTGCTCGAAGGTGACGTGGCAGACGACCGGGACCCGCGCCGTCGCGACGTCGCCGGAGAGCGCGAGGCGAAGACCTCCGGCGATCCGCTGCGCCTGCGGCATCGCGGGACGCAGCGAGGCCAGCCAGGCGCGATAGGCCGGATAGCGCTCGGCGGGGCGACCGAAATCCGAGAGGTCGATCTCGGCGTCGGCGGCGAACGTTGTATCGTAGGCCGCGAAATCCCAGGCTTCGGCGGCGGCGAGTTGTCGGTCGTAGAGGTCCTCGATCGCGAAGCGGTCGTTGATCTCTTCGAGGGAGTAGCGGCGGTCCATGGCGTCCTCGTGCGCGGCGCGCGCGGCGCTCGCAGCCGCGGTTTCGAGGAACTCCCATAGCATGCGAGACGATCTGCCGGAACCGATGGCGAGCTGGATCGAGTCCGAGACGGGCGGACGCATCACCGCCGCGAAGCGCGCGGGGGAGGGCGCGAGTCGCCGCGCCTGGGCCGTCGATCTGGCGGGGGCGCACGGGCCGGAGGCGCTCTTCTGTCTCTGCGACGCGACGCCGATGGGCGGCGGCTCGATGCGCGACGCGGCCGTGCTGCGAGCGCTCGCGCCGACGGGGATTCCCGTCCCCGCCGTCCGTGCGGCGAATGCCGCGCTCGGGGCGATCCTGCTGGCCCGGGTGCCCGGCCGCAGCCATTTCTCGCCCGCCGACGCCGAGACGGAGCGCGAGCCCGTCGCCCGGGACCTCATGCGTCTTTCGGCGCTGCTGCACCGTCTCGATCCGAAGACGCTCCCGATCGCTCATCTCGGCGCGCCCGGAGATCCCGGAAGCCATGCCGCCGACCAGCTCGCGCGCCTCGATGCCCTGCTCAGGGCGCTCGGGAGCGACGCGCTCGAGCTGCAGCGATTCGCGGCCGCGGCCCTGCGACGCCGGCCGCCGAACGCGCCGTGCACGAGCCTCGTCCACAGCGACATGGGCCCCGGCAATTTCCTGTTCGAGGACGGCGCCGTCACGGCGATCCTCGATTGGGAGGTCGCGCATTGGGGCGATCCGATGGAGGACCTCGCCGCGATCGCCGTGCGCGACATCGCGACGCCGATCGGCCCGCTCGCCGTTCGTTATGCGGAGTCCGCGGCCGCCGGTGGCCCGCGGCTCGAGCCGGCCGCGATCGCCTGGTATCGCGTCTTCATTCTCGCGCGCAACACGGCCTTG
>CAUJGH010000090.1 GCA_963169575.1 Myxococcota bacterium
TCGGCGAAGAGGCGCTCGGCCGTCGTCAGGAGCTTCAGGGCGGTCGGGTTGTCGCTCGGGGGGGCCACGAGGCCAATTTAAGACGAGTGACTCATTTAAGTCAAGTGTCTTTATTTGCGGCGCCGCGGCCGTCTGGCCGGGGCGGCCAGGTCGGCCCGGGCGGGGCTCGACGCCGCCCGGCGTCCGGGATCCGACTCGGATCGCCCCGGCGTCGGCGAAAGCGGGCGCCGGGCGAGGTCCGCGCGCGAGGCGCCGGATATGTTGCCGGCCGTGCTGCGATGCCGGGGGCGAAGCGGTCCTGCGACCGAGAGGCTGGGTGATCCGTAGATGCGCGTGATGGTGACGGGCGGGACCGGCTTTGCCGGCTCGCATAGCGTGCGGGCCTTCGTCTCCGCCGGGCATTCGGTCCGGCTGCTGGTCCGGGATCCGGCGAAGGTCCGGCGCGTCTTCGATCCCCATGGCATCGGCATCCCCGAAGCGGACGTCATCGCCGGCGACATCACCGACGCCGACTCGGTCGAGCGCGCGATGGCGGGCTGCGACGCGGTCTTCCATGGCGCGGCGCTCGTCGAGATGAAGCGCAAGATGGCGGCGAAGGTCCTCGCGACGAATCGGCGCGGGGTCGAGCTGGTCGTCGGCGGAGCGGTGAAGCGCGGGCTGCCGAGCATCGTCTACGTCTCGAGCATGTCGGTCTTCTTCGTCCCGGGCTGCGGGCCGCTCCATCTCGACATGCCGATCGCGCCGGGGACCACCGCCTACGCCCAGAGCAAGGCCGAGGCCGAACATACGATCCGCCGCTGGCAGGCCGAGGGCGCACCGATCCGCGCCTCCTATCCGACCGGCATCATCGGCCCCGACGACCCGGGCCTCTCCGAGGCGAACCAGGCCGTCTACACCTTCCTCAAGCAGACCGGCGTCAATACCTCGAGCGGCTTCCAGATCGTCGACGTCCGCGACCTCGCCGCGCTGCACGTCGCGCTGCTCGAGCTGCCCAGCGGCCCCCATCGTTATGCCGCCGCGGGCCCGATGCACACCTGGCCCGAGACCTATCGCATCCTCGACGACGTCACGGGCAAATGGATCTGGCGCTTCCCGATGCCCGGACCTTTGTTCCGGGCGCTCGGCACCGTCGGCGACTGGATCAAGCACGTCTACGATTTCAGCTTCCCGCTCTCCCGCGACGCGATGGAGTTCGCGACGCGCTGGCCCGGGACCTCGGCCGAGCGGACGACGCGCGAGCTCGGCATCCCGTTTCGCGACGCGCATGCGACCTACGCCGACACGCTGCGCTGGCTCTACGAGGCGGGGCATCTGAGCGCGCGGCAGGTCGGGAAGCTCGCGGCCCCGCCTGCGCGCGCGTGACACCGATCTCGGAACGTCGTGCGCCTGGCGCCTTGCTGGTCGCCCGCAAACGGATGTGATACCCCCTCCCGATGGCGCTGACGAAGCCGTTCGAGCGAAACACCGCCGCGCGGAAGCGGACCCATCCGATCGGGCACGTATCGACGCTGCTCGCGTGTCTGCTGGCAGCGCTCGGATTCGCGTTCTCCGGTGGTGGCGACGACGGACAGTCCGGCGCCAGCGAGTCGGCGCCGATCGAGTTCGAGGGCTCCGAGTCCGAGCCGACTTCCGGTGATTCTCTCGAGGAATCCCATGCTTCCCAGTCGATTCGTCGGCTACGGCCGCGGGATTTCGAGCAGGCTTCACGCATCGAAGATCGCTCGCCGCTCGTCGCGCCGCGCAGCGACCCGTCGCCCCGCGCCGTTGCGCGCCCGGCGATCCGGCCGAGCGCGGGCCGGGATCTGCTGATCCGCCAGCAACGCTTCCTGATCTGATTCCCCTCCGTCTCCGCTTCCGAACCCGTGCGGCTCCGCTCCGGACCGCCGCGCGGATCTTCGTCCGGCATCGCAGGCCGCGGCGCGTCTTCGTTTCGAGCAATCCCGCTCGGCGGCGGCGCGGCGTGGCGCGCCCGGGCCACCGAACGGAGGAGCCTCCCCTTGAACGATTCAGCCGATCTCGCGGCGCATGGCGCCGACGACGGACTCACCTTCACCGGCCGCTTCGCCGGCGGCCTGCGCGGCGATTTCGCCCGCCGAAGGCCGCACGTCTTCGACGATTTCCGGCAGGGATTCCATCCGAAGGTGCTGGCCTCCGTGCTCTTTCTCTTTTTCGCCTGCCTCGCGAACGCAATCGCCTTCGGCGGCCTGACCGACATCGTGACGAACGGCAGCATCGGGACGACGGAGATGATCGTCGCGACCGCCGCCGGCGGGATCGTCTTCGCGCTCTTCGGCGGCCAGCCCCTCACGATCCTCGGCGGGACGGGCCCGATCGTCATCTTCACGGGCCTGCTCTACGCCGCATGCGGACAGCTCGAGCTGCCCTTCCTCGCGACCTACGCCTGGACGGGCCTCTGGTCCGGTGTGTTCCTGATCCTCTGCGCGCTGACCGACGCGAGCGCCTTGATGCGCTTCTTCACGCGCTTCACCGACGAGATCTTCGCGAGCCTGATCGCCGTGATCTTCATCGTCGAGGCGATCGCCTCGATGGCCGGGCCGTTCGGCGCGGAGCCGAAGAATCTCTCGGTCGCCCTGCTCGGCGTCGTCCTCAGCCTCGGGACCTACTCCGTCGCGCGAACGCTCAAGGGCGCTGCACAGACGCGCTTCCTGACCGGCATGGTGCGCAGCTTCCTCGCGGATTTCGGGCCGACGATCGCGATCGCCGCGATGACGCTCGTCGCGCTCTCGCTGCCGGAGATCCGGCTCGCTGTGCCCGCGATCCCCGAGCGCTTCGGAACGACGGACGGGCGGCCCTGGCTGGTCGAACTCGGCTCTCTTCCGACCTGGGCGATCTTCGCGAGCATGGTCCCCGCGCTGATGGCGACGATCCTGCTCTTTCTGGATCAGAACATCACGACCCGCCTCGTCAACGCTCCGGGCAACAAGCTCCGCAAGGGCGCGGGCTTCCATCTCGATCTCCTGATCGTCGGATTGATCGTCGCGATCGGCTCGCTCTTCGCCCTGCCCTGGATCGTCGCGGCGACGGTCCATTCGCTGAACCACGTCAAGAGCCTCGCGACGACCGAGGTCGTCGACGCGGGCGGCGTCCAGCGCGAGGTCGTCCGGTCCGTGCGCGAGACGCGCGTCTCGGGGCTCGCGATCCATGCGCTGATCGCCTGCTCGATCCTGATCCTGCCGCTGATCCAGCTGATCCCGATGGCGGTGCTCTTCGGGCTCTTCCTCTTCATGGGCTTCAACACACTCGCGGGCAATCAGCTCTGGGAGCGCTTCCTGCTCTGGTTCACCGATCCGAAGCTCTACCCCGAAACCCACGCCGTCCGCCGCGTCCCGATCCGCAAGATCCATCTCTTCACGCTGATCCAGGTCGCGGGCCTCGTCGCGCTCTGGATCC
>CAUJGH010000091.1 GCA_963169575.1 Myxococcota bacterium
CGCGGCCGCGCGTGCGGGGGCCGGCGCGGAGGCGACCAGCGCGGCGAGCGGAGCGAGCATCGATGCGGCGGCGATCGCCGCGCCGAGGACGAGAGCGAGCGCGCGGAGCGCGGGTCTCGCGGCGAGGATCCGCGACCGGAAGGGTCTGGATCGGGAGGGGCGGGGCGACACGCGGGGAGGCTATCCGAGGGGGCGAGAGGCCGCTATGCGACGCCGGGTGCCCGGGTCGCGCGATTCGCGTCGGGTTTGCTGGCGCCAGAGGGAGCGGCCAGCGCTCCGCACACGCCGCGCGGGCTTCAACGCCAGGGGCTCGGAAACTCGAAGACCCGAATGCGCACGGCGACGCGCAGCTCGTGGACGTCGAGCGTGTAGTCGACCTTGTCGCTGGCACCGGGCGCGAACGGGCCGCGCGTATCGATCTCCGGTTCGCCGAGGCCGACGTAGCGATAGCCGACGGAGAGGCGCATGCGCTCGGTGAATTCGTAGTTGAAGCCGGCGCCGACGTTCCAGGCGAAGTCGACGATGTCGTCCTGCGCCGACACGACGTTCGAGGTTCCGTCGATGTCCATCTGCGCCGTGAGGCCGATGCCCGAGCCGATGTAGAGGCTCAAGGGTTCCATCCAGCGCCGCACGTTCGGCTGGCGACCGAGACCGAAGAGATATTGGAAAGGCTGGTAGATCGCGAGCAGCGGCACGTCGACCCAGGAGTTGATCAGGACCGTCGTCGCGTTGATCTCGGTGAAGAAGTCCTCGCCGCCGGCGACCGTGCTGAACTCCCACTCGCGCAGGCCCGCCGCTTCGAGCTCGAGCCGCACCGGCCAATCGGGGAGCCGCACCTTCAAGAGCAGCTCGCGCGGGACCAGCTCGTCCATCGGAACTTCGAGGCCGACGGCCCCGTCGAGCAGCGGCGAAGAGTCCGTATCCATTCCGTTCAGCCGAGTCACCGGCGCCGAACCGGCCCGTCCACTGGTCTCGACGTCGGCCCCCGAGATGCCGAGCCCGCCCTGGACGTAGACCTTCCATTCGGCGGCGCTCTGGGAGGCAGCGAACAGGAGAGCGAAGACGAGGGCCGCGATGCCCGAACCGAACCGAATGCCACCCCTCACGGACGTTCCCCTCCGAGCCCGACGGCTCCTGCGCATGAAGCTCGCAGGCATATCGGGCGCGCATGGGGGTTCGCTTGATGATGGAACTCACAAATCGGAAGGCAGCGGGGCGGGCGGGGCGCCGCGCAGGATCCGCCGAGCCAGCACCGTCCGCAGGACGATCGTCAGCGCCAGGACCGCGATCCAGGCCCGGGCCGTCCAGCCGATCTGCTCCGGAAAGAGCAGAAAGACGGTGTAGGCGATTCCCGTCTCACCGCCCTCGGCGAGGCCCGCGCCGAGACGCAGGCCGCGATCGTCCCGGGGTCGGTTCGGGAGGTCGCCCTCCTGGGCCCCCAGCGCCAGCGCGCTCGTGATGCAGAGGATGTAAAGGAAGAGCATCGCCATCCACTCGGACGCGAGCGCCGGCATCGCATGCGCAAAGGCGAGCACCATCGCGCCGTAGGCCGCCATGTCGAGCAGGATGTCGAGATAGGCGCCCAGGCGCGTCGTCTGCCCGGTCCGGCGCGCGTAGAGCCCATCCGTCCCGTCCGCGATTCGCGACACCCACCAGAGCACGAGGGCCACTCCGAAGGACCCTTGTGCGACGGCCAGGCTCGCGACGAGCGACAGGCCGAAGCCGAGGATCGTCACGTGGTCGGGCGTCAGCGAGAGGCGCGCGTAGAGCGCGAGCAGCGGACCGGCATAGCGCGGCAGGCGGGCGCGAAAGGCGTTGTCGATCATCGCGTCAGTCTAGAGGACGCCTTACCCTCGCGCGCGGAGTCGCCCATGAGCCGGACGATCGTCGTCCTTCCGACATACGACGAAGCCGAGAATCTCCCGCTGATCGTGCCGGCGATCCTCGCGCAGGCGCCGGAGATCGAGGTCCTCGTCGTCGACGACGATTCGCCCGACGGCACCGGCCGCCTCGCCGACGCGCTCGCCGCCGCGAATCCCCGCGTCCACGTCCTCCATCGGCCAGCCAAACGAGGACTCGGCGCCGCCTATCGCGCGGGCATCGCGCGCGCCCTCGAGCTCGGCGCCGATCGCATCATCCAGATGGACGCCGACTTCTCGCATCCCCCCGACCAGATCCCGACGCTGCTGCGGGAGATCGAATCGAACGACGTCGTGCTCGGCTCCCGCTATCTCCACGGCATCACCGTCGTCAACTGGCCGATCGAGCGCATCCTGCTGTCCTGGTTCGGCAACCTCTATGCGCGCAAGGCGACGGGCCTCGCGATCAGCGACATGACGGGCGGCTTTCGCTGCGTGCGCCGCGAGCTCTTCGAGCGGATCGGATTCGAGCGGATTCGTGCGGATGGCTATGCGTTCCAGATCGAGCTCAACTACCGCTTCGTGAAGGCGGGCGCGCGGATCGCGGAGATTCCGTTCTTCTTCCTCGACCGCACGCGCGGCGAATCGAAGCTCGATTGGCGGATCGGCTTCGAGGCGCTCTGGATCGTCTGGTGGCTGCGGATCGCGAGCCTGCTCGGCCGGATCGAGACGCGGCCGGCGCCGGATCCCCGTTCGTGAGCGGAGACGGGCCCGCCGCTGCATCGGCCGACGCGCCGCTGCGGATCCTCGTGCTCAACGAGCGCGACCTCGAGCATCCGAAGGCGGGCGGCGCGGAGATCCACGTCGACCGTCTCTTCGCGCGGGTCGCCGCGCAGGGCCATCGCGTCGTCCAGTATGCGTCGGGCTTTCGCGGTGGCGCGCGGCATGCGCGCATCCACGGGGTCGAGATCGAACGCCGCGGCCCCCTCCCCGCCTACTATCTCGGCCTGCCCCTGCGCGTGGTCCGGGCGCGGCGGCGCGGCGAATTCGACGTCGTCGTCGAATGCCTGAACAAGCTCCCCTTCTACAGCCCGCTCTATGCGGGCGTCCCCGTGCTCGCCCTCTGCCACCATCTCTTCGGCGAAGTCGTCTGGGATCAGGCCGCCTGGCCGATCGCAGCCGTCGTGCGGAGCGCCGAGCTCGGCCTGCCCCTCGCCTATCGCGACTGCGATTTCCTCGCGATCTCCCCGAGCACCCACGACGACCTCGTCGCCCGCGGCCTCCGCCCCGAGCGGATCCGCACGAGCCTGCCCGGGATCGATCGCCCGGCGCGCGCCGTCGATCCCGAGGCGCCGAGGCCGCCGCGGCTCGCCTACGTCGGCCGGCTCGAGGCCTACAAGCGCGTCGACCTGCTTCTCGAGGCGGCCGCGCTCCTCGTCCCGCGATTCCCGGAGCTCGAGCTCGTCGTGATCGGCCGCGGCGCCGAGCGCGAGCGCCTCGAATCCCGGGCCGCAGCGCTCGGCCTCGCCGAGCGTACGCGCTTCACGGGCTTCATCGACGATGCCGAACGCGACGCGCTGCTCGCCGGCGCGCGCGCCTGCGTCTTTCCCTCGCGCAAGGAGGGCTTCGGGCTGACGGTCGTCGAGGCGAACGCCCTCGCGACACCGGTCGTCGCGCGCGACGCGCCGGGCCTGCGCGATTCCGTCCGGGATGGCGAGACGGGTCGGCTGGTCTCCGGCGACGCTCCGTCCGACTGGGCGCAGGCCCTCGCCCCGCTCCTCGCCGAAGACGCCGCCGCGCTCGCGATGCGCCGTCATGCGCTCGAATTCTCGCGCCGCTTCGACTGGGATCGCGCCGCGGCGGAGCTGCTCGAAGCAGTCGAAGCCTGCGCCGCGAAGGGGCGCGTTCGGACGCGCCGATGAAGAACTTCCTCCGCCGCGCGCTCCCGATCGCCGTCAGCCTCTCGCTCGTCGCCTATCTCGCGGCGACGATCGACCTGCGCGCCGCGCTGGACCATCTCTCCTTCGATACTGCGCTCCGCTTCGCCGGCCCGCTCCTGCTCTGGAATCTCGTGACCCTCGCGATCGAATCCCAATGCCTCCATCGCGTCACT
>CAUJGH010000092.1 GCA_963169575.1 Myxococcota bacterium
TCTCCCGCAGCCAGGTCTCCGCCATTCATGAGCCGCCGCTGCTGCTCCCCGGAAACCGCCAGCACCGGGAAGCCGAGCGCCGCTGCCGGCGAGATCAACTGCCCCTCGAGCTTCCCCTCGGCCGCCGCCACCCCACAGTCGGCGAAGCTGCGCGCCTGATCGATCCGGAAAGGCCCGCTCGCCGTCCGGCGGAGACCGGCGAGATGAGCACCGCAGCCGAGCACGCGCCCGAGGTCCGAGGCCAGCACGCGCACGTAGGTCCCGGCGCTGCAGCGGACCCTGAGGTCGAAGGCCGGCGATTCGAAGCGCGTCAGCACGATCTCCTCGATCGTGATCCATTTCGGCTCGCGCTCGACGTCGATGCCCTGCCGTGCGAGTCGATGAAGCGGGACACCGTCCTTCTTGACGGCGCTGTACATCGGCGGCACCTGCTGCACGTCGCCCCGGAAGCGAAGCAAGGCGGCCTCGATCTCCGCTCGCCCCGGCAGCGGCCCTTCATGGCGCGCCACGACCTCGCCCTCGGCGTCCAGCGTATCCGTCTCGATCCCGAGCACGACCGTTCCGTCGTAGACCTTGTTGCCCGTCTCGATGAACGGGATCAGCTTCGTCGCCTGCCGGATCGCGAGCGGGAGCACGCCCGTCGCCTGGGGGTCGAGGGTGCCGAGATGGCCCACGCGGCGCGTGCCGAGCCAGCGGCGCGCTTCGTCCACGACGTCGTGGGAGGTCCGGCCGGCCGGCTTGTCGACGACCAGGAATCCGGAAGCGCCCGGCTGCTCGGATCGGCTGCGTCTCGGACTGCGGCGAGACATCGGCCTATGCCTCCTCTTCTTCGGGCGTCGGCCCGTGCGTTTCGACGTCGGCCGTTTCGGCGGATGCCTCCGGTTCGGGTCGGATGTCGAGCGATCGGATCAGGCTCAGCATGTGACTGCCTTCCGCGATCGAATCGTCGAGCACGAAGCGCAGCTCCGGCGTATGCCGCAGCTTGACGCGACGGGAGAGTTGACGCCGCAGGAAGCCCGAGACGGAGGCCATCGCCTCGCCGAGCTCGCGCTGGCGCTCCACGTCCGGATCCTCACCGAGCGGGCTGTAGAAGATCGTCGCGGCGCCGAGATCGACGGCGAGCTTGACGCGCGTGATCGTGATCATGCGCAGTCGCGGATCCCGCACCTCGTCGCGCAGGATCCCCGACAGCTCCGCGCGGATCTGCTCCGCCACCCGCTGTACGCGGACCGAATCGGCCAAGCCGCCCTACCCCTTTCCCTCGTCCTCTTCATCGTCACGGCCACCGCCGTCGCCGAGCGCACCGGCAGGCGCGCTCGACCAGGGCAGATCCAGATCTTCTTCTGTTCGGCCTGCCTCTTCTCCGAAGAGGTCGCCTGAATCTTCCTCGGCCTCGAAGGCTCCTGCTTCGAGCGGCAGCCGCATCAGCTCGATCTCGCTCCCGAGCAGCTCTGCGAGATGCATCTCGTCGACGAACTCGAGCGTCTTCTGCAGCCCGCGCCGGACGACGCCTTCGTCGTTGCCGACCCAGGCGATCCCGACGACCGCCCGCTGCCAGGTCTCCTGCCCCCCGACTTCCGCGACCGACACGTTGAAGCGATGCCGCAGGCGCCCGACGATCCGGCGCACCACGCCCCGCTTCTCCTTCAGCGATTGCGACGCGTGGACCCGCAGCTCGACGACGGCGACCCCGACGATCATTCGGCGCCCCCCTCTCCGACCCCCGCTCCCAGGGCGACACCCCGGCCCGTGACAAGGCCCGGTCTCGGGTCGGAAGGCGGCGGATCCCGGCGATCCCGGCCGCCCCGCCCACGAAGGCGCGGAGTCAGAGCGTCGCCGCGCGCTCCACGCGCTCGAAGGTCTCGATCACGTCGCCGACCTTGACGTCGTTGTAGTTGGTCACGCCGATACCGCATTCCATGCCGTTCGTGACCTCCTTGACGTCGTCCTTGAAGCGGCGGAGCGAGCCGACGACACCCTGATAGATCTGGATGCCGTCCCGCACGATGCGGCAATGGGCGTTGCGGACGACCTTGCCCTCGAGCACGTACGAGCCCGCGATCGTCCCGATCTTGGGGATCGTGAACGTCTCGCGAATCTCCGCACGCCCGAGCAGGTTCTCGGAGACGATCGGCGGAAGCAGCCCGGCCATCGCGGCCCGGACGTCGTCGAGCATCGCCATGATGATCGAGTACGTGCGGATCTCGACGCCGCCGTTGTCGGCCTGTCGCCGGGCCGAAGGATCCGGCCGCACGTTGAACCCGACCACGATCGCGCCGCTGGCGGCAGCGAGGTTCACGTCGTTTTCGGTGATCGCGCCGACGCCCGACGAGAGCACCTTGAGCACGACCGTTTCGGTCGACAGCTTCTCGAGCGCATCGCGCGCCGCCTCGCAGGTCCCCTGCACGTCGGCCTTGAGCACGAGCGAGAGCTCCTTCGGCCCCTCGTTCGCGGACTGAGCGTAGAACTCGTCGAGCGTGAGCCGCGGGCGCGGCACGACGGAGGCGACCCGTTCCTTGTCCTCGCGGTGGTCGACGATCTGGCGCGCCACGCGTTCGTTCTCGACGACGTGGAAGCGGGCCCCTGCCGGCGGTACGCCGGACAAGCCCGTGATCTGCACCGGCATCGAGGGACCGGCCTGCTTGACGCCGCGACCCGTGTCGTCCTGCATCTGGCGCACGCGGCCCCATTCCGTGCCGACGACGATCGAATCGCCCTGTTCGAGTGTGCCGTCCTGGACGAGCAGCGTCGCCACCGGACCGCGTCCCTTGTCGAGCTGGGCCTCGAGCACGACGCCGGCGGCCCGGCGCGCCGGATCGGCGCGCAGCTCGAGCAGGTCCGATTGCAGGACCAGCATCTCGAGCAGGTGATCGATGCCGGCTCCCGTCTTCGCCGAGACGTCGCAGCAAACGACGTCGCCGCCGAAATCCTCGGGCACGAGGTTGTGTTCCATCAGGCGCTGACGCGCCTTGGCCGGATCGGCATCGGGCAGATCACATTTGTTGACGGCGACGACGATGGGGCAGCCTGCGGCCTGCGCGTGCTGGATCGCCTCCACGGTCTGCGGCATCACGCCTTCCGTCGCGGCGATGACCAGCACGACGAGATCCGTCGCCGCCGCGCCGCGGGCGCGCATGGCGGTGAAGGCGGCGTGGCCGGGGGTGTCGATGAACGTCAGGCGGTGGCCGCCGCGTTCGACCTGATAGGCGCCGACGTGCTGCGTGATGCCGCCGGCTTCGCCTTCCGTGACCTTCGTCTTGCGGATCGCGTCGAGCAGCGAGGTCTTGCCGTGATCGACGTGGCCCATCACGGTGATGACCGGCGGCCGCGGATTCCCGGGCGCCGCCTCCGCGGCTTCCGTGGGCTCCGGCTCGAAGAACTGCGCCTCGTTGAATCCGACGTCGACCGCCTCGAACCCCATCCCTGCGGCCAGCTTCGAGACGGTCTCGAAGTCGATCCGCTGGTTGACCGAGACCATGATGCCGAGCGCCATCAGGCGTCCCTGGATCATCGGTGCCTTGAGGCCCGCCTGCTTCGCGAGCTCACCGACGGAAATCTCGCCCGAAACGCGCACGACCTTCGTCTGGTTCGCGAGCGCCGCCGGCGACGGCTTCGGCGAGAGCTTGTCCCGGCGACGGGCGCGCGGGTTCACGATCGCCCGAGGCGCCACGATCGGCACGCGCCGGGTGCCCGAGCCGCGGCTCGTGATCTGCTTCGCGAATTGCTCCTGCTCCTGGAGATTCACGACCTCGCGGACGCGCTTGCGCTGCTTGCCCTTGCGGTCGGGACCCGCGGCCGGATCTGCGACGGTCGTCCCGGCGACGCGTCCGTCGCGCATCGCTGCGGGGCCGCTCGGCGCCTGCCCTGATCCGGCGGCCGGACCGCTCGGGATGCTGCGCAGCGCGGGCGGAGCCGTCGGCGAGGACGGCTCGATCTCGACCGGCTCTTCGTCCGCGTCGGCCGACAGCTCCTCGTCGAACTCGGGCTCGGAATCGGGCGGAGAGGCAGACTCCGTCTCCTCGAATCGGGCCTCGGGCTCCGCGATCGGCTCCGGCTCGGGCGTCGGCTCGGGCTCCGGCTCCTTGCGCTTGCGGCGCCGGACCACCGTCGTCCCGCTCTTGCCCTCGAGGCGCTGCTCGTCGACGGAGGCCTTCGCCTTCACCGCGCCGCCGATCTTCTCGCGCAGGAGGTCGACCTCGGCATCCTCGAGCGACGCCATCGCGCTCTTCAGATCGACGCCGTGCACGCGTGCCTGTTCGACGAACTCGTTGCGTTCGATGCCGAGCTCTTCCGCGAGTTTGTATGCCCTGACTTTTGCCATCGATTCCCGTGTCGTTCCCGCCCGGCCCGCCTGATGTGCGTGCCCCGGGCGCGTTCTCGATCCTGTTCGTTCCGGGCTCCCCGCCGCGCCCCAAAGGCCGACGCCCTGCCCCCGAGTCGCCCGTTCCCGCTAGTCGACCCGCTCTGCAGCCGGACCCGACGGCGGCTCCGCAGGCAATCCGCTCTCGCTCCGCTCGGCGCGCAGCGCGGCCGACGCGGCCTCGGCTTCCACCCGCTTCTGGAGCTCGCGCGCCGCCTCTTCCTGGGCCTTGTTCTCTTCCTCGGCCGCCTTGACGCGCACCAGCTCGCGCGCCTGCTGCTTGATCCGCCCCGCGCCTGCTTCGTCGATTCCCGGCAGCACCGTCAGCACGTCGGAGTTGCAGTTCGCGAGGTCTTCGAGCGACAGGATGCCCTGCTGCAGCAGCAGATCCGCTTCGGGGTCGCCGCAGCCGTCGACGACCGAGACCGCCTTCGAGAGCCATTCCGCGATCTCGCGCATCTTGGTCTCGCTCTTGATGTCGATCCGCCAGCCCGTGAGCTGCACCGCGAGGCGCACGTTCTGGCCGCGTCGTCCGATCGCGAGCGAGAGCTGGTCGTCGGGCACGATCACGTCGATCGACTTCTCCTGCTCGTCGATGATGACCTTCGAGACCTGCGCCGGCGACAGCGCACTGCAGACATAGCGCGCCGTATCCGGGCTCCAGGGCACGATGTCGATCCGCTCGCCCCGCAGCTCCTGCACGACCGCCTGGACCCGGCTCCCCTTCATGCCGACGCAGGCACCGACCGGATCGACGTCGCTGTCGCGCGAGACGACCGCGATCTTCGATCGCCCGCCGGGCTCGCGCGCCGCCGATTCGATCGAGACGATCTTCTCGTACATCTCCGGCACTTCCTGCTCGAACAGCTTCACGAGGAAGTTGATCGACGCGCGGGAGAGCACGATCTGGGGCCCCTTCGCGTTCTTGTTGACCTCGAGCACGTAGGCGCGAACCCGATCCCCCGGCCGATAGCTCTCGCGCGGCACCTGCTCCTTCGGCGGGATGATCGCCTCGGCGCGTCCGAGGTCGACGATGATCGAGCCCTTCTCGAAGCGGCGCACGATGCCGTTCACGACCTCGCCCTGGCGATCGCGGTACTCATCGAAGGTGTTGTCGCGCTCGGCGTCGCGCAGGCGCTGGATGATCACCTGCTTCGCCGCCTGGGCGAGGATGCGTCCGAAATCCGAGGTATCGAGCTTGACGCCGATCTCGTCGCCGGCCTCGACCTCGGGATCGTAGTCGCGGCGCGCTTCGGCGATCAGGATCTGGGTCTCGGGATCCGTGATCTCCTCGACGACCTCCCGGAACTCGAAGAGCTCGACCTCGCCGATCTCGTCGTTGTACCGGGCCTCGATCTCCTTGTCCTGGCCGTAGCGCCGACGCGCAGCCTGGCGCATCGCCTCCTCGAGGGCGCCCGTGATCTCCTTGGAATCGATGCCCTTGTCCTTGGCGATCTGATCGATTTCCCGCTTGAGATTTCCCAGCATCACACTCCGCCCGACTGGCTCGAGTCACGCAGCCTCGACTCCTTCGCGAAGTCGGCGCTCGTGAACTCATAGATCGAATTGGCCTTCTCGACCTCGTCGAAGGGAATCAAGGCCGGATCCCCATCCACGTTCATCTTCAAGACGCCCGCGTCGAACGCGATGAGCCGTCCGCGAAAACGCTTTCTCCCCTCGAGCGGCCGCCGGGTCTGCACCCGGATCTCCTTGCCCACCGCCGCTTCGAAATCCTTCTCTCGCGTCAACATCCGATCGAGTCCCGGCGACGAGACCTCCAGCCGATAGGCGCCCGGCATGAGATCGGCCGCGTCGAACAGCGTCGAGAGCTCCCGGGAAATCGCGGCGCATCGCTCGATCGGCACCCGGCCGTCCCCCGCCCGACTGTCGACCACGACCCGAAGCAAGCCCGGCCCGCGTGGACGGGTCACCTCGACGTCGACCAGCTCGCAATCGTGCTCGTCCACGACGGGTTCGATCAGCGCGCGCATCGGCTCCGGGATGTCCCGATAGATGTTGGCTTCCCCTCTTTCCCTCGCGCCCTCGCGCTCTTCCTCGCGTCTACTCGCGTCTACTCGCGCCTACGCGCGCCTTCTCGCACCGTCACTCGTGCCCTCGCTCGCGCGTTCGGCCAGGCGAGTCGTCCTGACCCTTCCCCGCGCGTCCCTGAGCACCCGAATCCGAACTGCACCCGCCACTCGCCGTCCGCCTCCTCGCGCAAAGCGCGTCGACCGACGACCAAAACCGACCCCCAAAACAAAAAAAAGCGGACGAATCGCCCACTTTCCCGGCGGCTTCGAACCGGTGCGACACGCACGCCGCTTCCGACGTTTCGGCTGGGGACTTCGTCGGATCCCCCACCGCGTCACACCGATCGACCCGAAAAGCTGTACCCGATGCAGCCCGAGACGGGCCGCGCGAGCCCGGGCAAATTAAATGAGTGCCGGCAAGATGGCAAGGAAGCTGCGTTTTTTGGCTATTTGCCCTTGGGGGATTCCAGCGCGCCGGTGAGGTCGGCGACCCGCGCGAACCCGTGACGCCGCGCGTAATCCGCGATGCCGTCGGCGATCGCGACCGCTGCGGTCGGATCGAGGTAGTTCAGGGTCCCGACCTGGACAGCGGTCGCCCCGCAGAGCAGGAATTTGACGGCGTCCTCGGCGCTCGCGATGCCGCCGACGCCGCAGATCGGGATCCGGACGGCCTGCGCCGCCTGCCAGACCATGCGCAGGGCGATCGGACGGATCGCCGGGCCCGAAAGCCCGCCGAGAATGTTCGAGAGAACGGGCCGTCGCCGTTCGACGTCGACCTCCATCGCCTGGATCGCGTTGATCAGGGTGATGCCGTCGGCGCCCTCGGCCTCGCAGACCTTCGCCATGTCGGCGATCCGGGTGACGTTGGGCGAGAGCTTCACGAGCAGCGGCCCCGCCGTCGCGCGCCGGACCGTCGCGACGAGCTCGGCGAGCAGCTTCGGATCCTGGCCGAACTCGATTCCGCCCGCCTTCACATGGGGGCACGATGCATTGATCTCGATGCCGGCGACCCGCGGATGAGCCGTCACCCGCGCGACCAGCTCGGCGTAGAGGCCGGGCTCGGTCCCGAAGGCGCTCGCGATCACGACCACGCCCTCCGGCAGCGCCGGCAGCTTCTCCTCCAGGAACGCCTTCACGCCCACGTTCTCGATGCTGATCGCGTTCAACATGCCCGACGGCGCTTCTGCGATCCGCGGCGGCGGATTGCCGTGGCGCGGCTCGAGGGTCAGGCTCTTCGCGACGAATCCGCCGAGTCGGGTCAGATCGAGGAAGGGGGCGAGCTCGGTGCCGTAGCCGAAGGTGCCCGAGGCGGTCAGCACGGCGTTTCGCAGGGGGATGCCCGCGAGCACGACCCGCTCGTCGACTTCCCGGGTACGCGTCTCGCCCACGGCCTCGCCGATCCGCTCGCTCATGCCTGCGCTCCACTCCAGCCCGGCCCGGGCGCGTCCGTTCGTCGCTCGCTCACGGCAAGCCCGCCCAATCGATCTCCGCGGCATCGAAAACCGGCCCATTCCGACAGACGAGCGCGAATCCACCGGCGCTGCGCGGCGCTGCGCAGCCGAGGCAGACGCCGAACCCGCAGGCCATCGGATTCTCGAGCGAGACATAACAGCGGGCGCCGGCCGAGGCAGCGAGCTTCGCGCAGGCGTGCATCATCGGCGTCGGTCCGACCGCGTAGACCGTCGCTCCCGGCGACGCGCGCAGCCGATCGGCGAGCGGTGCGGTCACGAGGCCGTGCACGCCCGCCGAACCGTCCTCGGTGGCCCCGACGAGCGAGACGCCGAGGGCCTCGAAATCCGACCAGCCGAGCAGGTCGCCGGCGCTGCGGG
>CAUJGH010000093.1 GCA_963169575.1 Myxococcota bacterium
TCGCTCATCGCCCGCGCGTCCGCACCGGACACGGCGCGCTCACCACCGCTCCCAGTGAATCACCTCGGAGACGGGCTTGCGCTTCACGGGCCCGAAGGGCCGATCCGGATATCCGAGCGCGATGCAGACCGCGATCGAGCAGTCCGCGGGAATCCCGAGCACCTCCCGCATCTCGTTCTCCGTCGCGACTTGCAGCGTCGTGAACGTCGTTCCGAGGCCGAGCGAACGGGCGGCGACGATCAGGTTCTGCGCTGCGGGGTAGAGCGCCGCATCGACCATCTGATCGGTCGCGGCCCCGGGCGGATAGACCTTGCGACCGCAGACGATGATCCAGACCGGCACGTTCTCGAACTCGCGCACGAGGTGCTGGGCGCCAGCGACCGTTCGCGCCACGCTGCCTGGCGTCGCCGGTACGCGCTGGATCAGCGGCAGGAGACGCTCGCGGATCACCGGGCCGAGCTTCTCCTTCGTCGCGCGGTCGCGGAGCACGACGAAATCCCAGCCCTGGGAGTTGCCCGGGCTCGAGGCGCGGGTCGCGGCGTAGATCACCCGCTCGATCAGCTCCTGGGGCACCGGATCCGGCTTCAGGTACCGGATGGCCCGACAGGTCTCCATCGCCTCGATCACGTCCATCGTCCGTCTCCCCCGATCGACCGGTGCGGTCGACTCTTTGCACGGGCGAGACGAAACTCCCGCAGCCGCCGAGGCATTCTGTCAAACCCCGGCGCCGGAGAGCAAGCCCGATGCGCGGGCTCCGCACCGAAGTCGGTGGCCACGACCGTCGACCGACGGCTCGCGGACCGTTCGCCGGCCGCGAAACGAATCCGCAGCGCGGAGTCGAATTCGCGTATAGTCGTCGCACCGCCAGCGACGAAAGGAGAGCGCTCATGGGACGCAAGTACAAGGTGATTTCGGGAGATGGTCACGTCGAGACGCCGCCCGAGTCGTGGGTCCAGTACATGCCCGAAGAGCATCGCGACCGCGCGCCGCGGCTCATCAAGCTGCCGAAGGGCGGTGAGGCCTGGCTGATCGAAGGTCAGCCGCTGATCCCGAACGGCCAGAACATCACGGGCCGCGGTCCGATCCTGATCGCCGGCGGGACCTACTCCACGCCCGACGGCTCGGCCGCGGAAGGTGCCGGCGATGCGCGCCAGCGGCTGCGCGAGCAGGACATCGACGGGATCGACGCCGAGGTACTCTTTCCCCCTATTTTTGCATCGCGCGCGATCGAGAACATCGCCGACAAGGACGTCTACCGCGCGCTGATCCGCGCCTACAACACCTTCCTCGCCCGCGACTACTGTGCGGTCGCGCCGGATCGCCTGATCGGCAACGGCGTGATCCCGTCGACCGGCGTCGACGATGCGATCGCCGAGCTCGAGTTCCTCCATCGCGAGGGCATCCGCTCGATCTCCCTCCACGCCTTCCCGAACGGCTCGGGCTTCGCACGCCCCGAGGACGACGCATTCTGGAAGCGCACGCTCGAGCTGGGCATCAAGCTCTCGCCCCATTTCGGGTTCGGGCAGATGTCGCCCGGCATGGACCACGTCGGGCTCGGGACCTCGGGCGATCCCTTCGCCGGAACCCTGACCCAGCGCGTCTCCGGCCAGCCGCCGATGTACACGATGAGCCAGCTGATCGTCGCCGGCGTCTTCGACCGCTTCCCGAAGCTCGAGTTCTACTTCGCCGAGGTCAACGCGAGCTGGCTGCCCTGGGCGCTCTTCGTCTTCGACGACAACTACGAGATCTTCCGCGGCCCCTACAACCGCACCCTGAACCGCAAGCCCTCGGAGTACGTCCTCGACCATTTCTGGTTCGGGATCATCCGCGATCCGAAGGCGATCGAGATGCGCGACCACGTCCCCTTCGACCGGCTGATGTTCGGCACCGACTTCCCGCATTCGGTCGGCTCCTACCCGAACTCGAAGCCCTTCCTCGACGGCTGCTTCGCGGGCGTCCCCGAGTCGTATCGGCGCAAGATGCTGCTCGAGAACCCGGCGAAGTACTACGGGCTCGATCTCGACAAGGACATCACGGAGACGCCGCGGGCCTGAGCGGCCGGCGAGACGCTCCGAGGAGGGTGGATGGCGGAGTCCGTGAGCGATGCGGCGCTGGTCGAGCGCTTTCCCTGGGTGCAGATCGACCACGACAACAAGCATCTGTTCCGGGGCTGGCTCGATCGCCGGCTCCTGATCCAGCGTTGTCAGGATTGCGGGCGTTTCCAGCATCCGCCGAAGCCGATCTGTCCCGCGTGCTGGTCGTCGCGGATCGAGCCGACGCCGGTCTCGGGGCGGGGCGTCGTCCATCTCGCGATGTTCCTGCGCCAGGGTGCCCCGGCGCCGGGGGTCGATTACGAGAAGGGCCCGCATCCCGTCGTCACCGTCGAGCTCGAGGAGCAGCCCGGGCTTCGCTTCACGAGCACCGTCGTCGACGCGCCGCTCGCCGACATCCGCATCGGCCTGCCGGTCGAGCTCGCCTGGATCGATCGCTACGGCGCGCCGTTCCCGGCGTTCCGTCCGCGCGCGGGAGAGCGCTGATGGCCGCCGCTTCCGCGCGCAGCGGCGCCGCCCGCTATCCGATCCGGGACCAGATCGCGATCGTCGGCCTCGGCTCGACCGAGTTCAGCCGCGATGCCGGCGGCCGTTCTCCGGCATCGCTCGCCTGCGAGGCCTCGATCGCTGCGATCCACGATGCGGGGCTCTCGAAGGCCGACATCGACGGCGTCGTCGGCGTCCTCGAGCCCGGCGCGCCGCGCGCCAACCAGATGGCGGCGCTGCTCGAGCTGCCGAACGTCACCCACCACGGCGGCCCGATGCCCGTCGCGATGTTCGGCCTGATCGACGCGATGACGGCGATCTTCTCCGGCCAATGCGACACGGTCCTGCTCTACTACGCCTTCACACGCCTGCCCTGGAACTCGCGCTCCGCCGCGCAGGATCCGTTCCGCCGCTACGTCATGATGGGCGGCGGCACGGCCAAGCCCCCGATGCCCGAGTCGATGGATCCGTCGGCGGCGTATACCGCCTGGGCCTCGCGCTACATCCACGAGTTCGGCGCGAAGCGCGAAGACTTCGGCCGCATCGCGCTCAACATGCGCGCGAACGCCCTTCGGAATCCGAAGGCCGTGATGCGGACGCCGCTCTCGATGGAGCAGTACCTCGCGGCGCGCATGATCCGCGATCCGCTCTGCATGCTCGACATGGACGTCCCGGTCGATGGCGCCGATGCCTTCATCCTGACGACGACCGAGCGCGCAAAGCGCATGACGAAGAATCCGGTCGTCGTCCATGCGGCGACCGCCGGCATGGTCGGCCGCAACGACGAGGATCAGCTCCCGTCCCTCGCGCGCCATGGCCAGCACGTCGTCGTCGAGTCGCTTCGTGCGAGAGGCGAGCTCTGGCTGGACGACGTCGACGTCTTCTTCCCCTACGACGGCTTCTCCATCATCACGCTCGGCTGGATCGAGAACATGGGCTACTGCAAGCCCGGCGGTGCCGGGCGCTTCATGCAGGAGCATTGGGACGAGAAGTCGGGGCGGGTGCTGATCGATGGCCGCGTGCCGATGAATCCCCATGGCGGCTCGCTCTCGGAGGGGGCTTCGCGGGGAACGGGCCATCTGCGCGAGGCGGTGACGCAGCTGCGGGGGGAGGCGGGGGCGCGCCAGGTCGAGAATGCGCGCACGGCGCTGATCGGGTGCGGCGGGTTCTTCTTCAACTCGCAGGGGGCGATCCTGCGGCGGATCTAGCGCGCACGAGCCGCCCCGGCAGCTCCCCCGTATGCACCGCGTTCCGAACGACGACCCGCCCCGCGACGATCGTCGCCGCGATTCCCGTCGCCCTCTGTTCGATGCGCTTCTCGCCGGCCGGCAGGTCGTGGACGACCGTCGGCATCGCCGGCGCGACCGTCTTCGGATCGAGCACGTTGAGATCGGCGAGCAGCCCCTCGCGAACGAGACCGCGATCATGAAAGCCCCAGGCGCGCGCGGGCGCGAGGGTGATCATGCGGATCGCTTCTTCGAACGAGAAGATCCCGAGCGCGCGCACCCAATGGGCGAGCAGATGCGTCTGCAGCGAGGCGTCCGCCATCTGGCTGACGTGGGCCCCCGAATCCGAGAAGGAGAGCACGGCCTGCGGATGGCGGAGGATGGCGGTGATGTCGTCCATGTCGAAAGGCGAGAGGGTCTGCACGAAGAACTGCCGGAAATCGGTCTCGAGGGAGAGCTGGATCATCAGCTCGACGGGATCGAGTCCGCGGGAACGCGCTGCCTCGGCGACGGTGGGATTCGGCGGAATCGGCGCGTCGAGGACGCGCATGCGATCGAATTCGGGCGGCCGCGCTTCGCCGCCGACGGCCTCGCCGTAAGGGCTCTCATGCGCGCTCTTCACGAGCCGCTCGACGAGGGCGCGGTCGGCCAGCCGGGCGCGCTGCTCTT
>CAUJGH010000094.1 GCA_963169575.1 Myxococcota bacterium
CCAGTCGTCGAGCATCCGGCAGAGCCGTTCGACCGGACCGTCGAGGAAGGCCTGCTCCGCCTCGGAGAGCTGCATCGGTTGGAACTCGAGCAGCACCTTCCAGTCGGGTCGTCCCGAGAACAGCTCGCGATCCCACCAGACCGTCCCGGCCTCGAGCGCTTCGCGCTCGGTGCCCCCGAGCTTCGGGAGCATGCGGGCGATGAAGGGGGCGAGGCGGGGCGTGACGAGGGCTGCGCGGCGGGTGGGGGAGCCGAGCAGCGCGATCGCGGCGGCGAATGGCAGTGCGACGATCCAGAAGAGCAACCACGATGCGGGGCCGGAGAGCAGCCAGACGGCGATCAGGCCCGCGCCCGGAGCGATCCAGGCAGCGCGCCCACGACCCGCGAAGGCGAGTCCGATGGCGGCCGTGAAGGCGATCGAGATCCAGAATGCGCTCATTCTCGGTTCCTCCCGGGTGGGTGAGGCGGGTCTCGCTGATGCGCGATGCGGGCCGGGTAGGCTGCGCTGACGCGCGATGCTGCGATGCGCGGTGCCGACCGCGCCGGGCTCATTCCGGCAGCCCACCTCCGATTCGAATGGAGATCTCCGGTCGATCGAAGCGAACGTGGGATTTGCGGCGGCCGTCGGGCGCGGGGGCGAACTCGGAAGGGGGCCGCTGCGTGCGGGCTTCGTCGAGGCGCAGGATCGATCGGGGCATGGGGACTCCCTTCGGAGTGATGCGCCGAGGCGACGGGAACATGGAACGACGGAACGAGAGGGAGCATAACGCCGAATCGGGTCGGGGCGAGCGAGGCCCCGTGCCGGTCATCGCGGCGGCGGGTCGATCCGCCGTCGTCGTCGACTCCCCGCTCGCCGCAGTCGGGCGAGGATGATCACGCCGAGCGGTTCGATCCCGATCAGACCGCAGGCGCCCGCCTCGGCGCCGTCGGCGGCGAGAGCTACGGGGTCGGCGTCGCTCGGCGACACGCCGACGGCGGCAGGGGATCCCAGTGTACCCGCCGCGGCAGCGCTGGCCGCTCCGCCGCTCGTCGCGACGACACCGATCGCCGTCGCGTAGGTGAACGAGCGGTCGGGATCGCTGCCGAGCGTATATCGACACGTCGATCCCTCTTCGCTGGTCGCGAGCCAGTCGGCGGCGCCGTGACTCACGCCGACGCTCGGCGGCGAATCGAGCAGGCCGGTCCAGAGGCTCGCGCACTCGGCTGCCGTGACGGTGCCGTCGCCCCCGCTGGCGACGACATTCTCGGGCCAGCCCGCGTCGTTGAGACCGATGAGGCCGCCGCCATCGACCACGACCGCGTCCAGGGCACTCGAGGCACCGCGCGCGATCCAGCCCGCATGCACGAGATCCACACCCGCGCGGAAGGCGTCCCGAGTGCGGGCGAAGCGGGCGTCGCGCGCCTCGTCGCCGAGATCGACGAAGCGCGGCAATGCCACGGCCGCAAGCAGACCGACGATCACGATGACGACGACCAACTCGACGATCGTGAATGCGCGACGGGGGGCTGCGGCTCGCGGTAAGGGCATCGGCGACTCGGTGGAAGGGGTAGGGCAGCTGCCCCTGGGTTCGTCCTACCGCGCAGGTCGCCTGAGCACTTTCCGATGGAGCGCCCGCGCCGCCGGGGCGTGTGCCGCGCCTCAGATCCCGAGCTTCTCGAACTCCGCGTTCGCGCCGCGCATCCAGACCTTGACGCGATGGCGCTCGACGAGACCGAGCGCGCTCGGACCCTCCTTGTGGGTCATCGCGGCCCAGAAGCTCTTGTCGCGATGATCGATGTTGCGCATGGTCGGCTTGTAGAGCGCGGGCAGCTCGAGCACGGGCACGCCCATCTCGACGACTTTCTGCGCGACCGGTGATTTGTGATAGGTCGCGAAGTTCTCGCCGCGGCCGTGGTTCAGCACGATCACGCAATGGGCCTGCGAGCCGTAGCGGCCGAGCAGGCGGTCGAGCAGCTCGAGGGAGTCCTTGCCGTCGTCCATGACGTGCCAGAAGAGGACCTCGATGCCGTGCTCCGAGGCGAGCTCGAGAACGCCGCTCGTCGCGATCCAGCGATGCAGATCCTGCTCGGATTGCGCCGCGAGATCGACGAGGACCTGCTGGTCCGCTTCGGTCGCGGCCTCCATCAGGCGATCGAGATCTTCCATCTTGCTGATCTCGAGAGGCTGGGAGAACTCGCCGTAGTGGCGCAGCAGCGCGCCGTGGGAGCGGTCGGTATCGAAGCCCGTCCAGGGCGTCTCGCGGTCGATCCAGTACTGCGCGAGCAGGCGCGCGACGACCGACTTGCCGACGCCTCCCTTCTCTCCTCCGATGAAATGGATGCGGCTCATGGGCTCCTCGTGTTCTGCGTGCTTCGCGTGTCTCTCGCATGCGTCGCGACCCGTCGCCGGACACGGAACGTGTCGACGCTGCGCAGCGCGTGCGGGAAGGGTGATGCCGGGCGGCATCGCCGAGGGTACCGGCAACTCGCGGCCGACGTCGAGATGCCTTCGGACACGCCCCGGCGTCGAAGCGACGGCAGGTGCGCCGACACCTGCGGGAGTGCGCCGGGAGGAGCGCACCGGGCTACGGCGGGCGCGCAGGCGTCTCGTGCATTCCGTGCGCAGGCGGCGCACGAGGCGCGGTCGAGCGCGAACCGCCCTATCTTCGGCCTTCGCGCCCCCCGCCCCGAGGACCCCTCTTGACGATCCGCGTCGCCCTGCATCACCTCACCCGCTATCGCTACGCGCGCCCGGTCCTGCTCGGCCCGCAGACGATCCGCCTGCGCCCTGCGCCCCACAACCGCACGCCGATCCACCGCTACTCCCTCGACATCCATCCGAAGACGCATTTCCTCAACTGGCAGCAGGATCCCCACGGCAATCATCTCGCGCGGATCGTCGTGCCCGAGAAGACCGATCGATTCGAGGTCTCCGTCGACATCGTCGCGGACCTCGCCGCCTACAGCCCCTTCGACTACTTCCTCGAGGAATCCGCGCAGCAGTGGCCCTTCGAGTATGCACCGGATTTGGCGCGAGATCTCGAGCCCTTCCTCGTCTGTCTCCCCTCGACGCCGACCTTCGAGGCCTTCTTCGCGAAGCTCGACCGCCGGACCCGGGACACGAATCATCTGCTCGTCGAGACGAATCGCGCGATCACCTCCGCCGTCGACTACGTCGTGCGCATGGATCCGGGCGTGCAGACGCCGACCGAGACGCTCGCGCTCGGCCGCGGGTCCTGCCGTGACTCGGCCTGGCTGCTGGTGCAGGTGCTGCGCCGTCTCGGGATCGCCGCGCGCTTCGTGTCGGGTTATCTGATCCAGCTGATGCCCGACCAGAAGCCGCTCGAGGGCCCGCCCGGTCCGACCAGCGACTTCACCGATCTCCACGCCTGGTGCGAATGTTATGTCCCGGGCGCCGGCTGGATCGGCCTCGATCCGACCTCCGGCCTGCTCGCCGCCGAAGGCCACATCCCGCTCGCCGCGACGCCGAATCCGATCAGCGCCGCGCCGATCACGGGCGCGGTCGAGAAGGTCGAATGCGAGTTCGATTTCGAGATGAGCGTGACGCGCGTCGTCGATCGCGCGCGCGTGACCAGGCCCTACGGCGAGGCGGAATGGGCCGCAGTCCTCGCGCTCGGCGATCGCGTCGACGAAGACCTGCGCGCGGCGGGCGTTCATCTCAGCGTCGGGGGCGAGCCGACCTTCGTCAGCGCCGAGGAGCCCGACGAGCCCGAATGGAACGTCGCGGCGCTCGGGGGGCGCAAGGAGGAGATCGCCGATCGCTTGACGCGGCGGCTGATGAAGCTCTGGGCCGCGGGCGGCGTCGTCCAGCACGGGCAGGGGAAGTGGTATCCGGGCGAGCAGCTGCCGCGCTGGGCCTACGCCTGCTACTGGCGGGCGGACGGCCATCCGCTCTGGCGCGACGCGGCCCTGATCGCCGACTCGGACCGCGACTATGGCCACGACGAGACCGACGCGAAACGCTTCGCGTCGCGGCTGGCGGATCGGCTCGGCCTCCTGCGGCCCCGCCTGATCGATGCCTACGAAGACGCCTGGTACTACCTCTGGCGCGAGCGGCGCCTGCCGACCAACGTCGATCCGTTCGATTCTAAGCTCTCGGACGCGACCGAACGCGCGCGGCTCGCGCGCATCTTCGATCGGGGCCTCGACCGGATCGTGGGCTGGGTCCTCCCGCTCGCCTGGCGGCGCGGATGGTCGAACGGAGACTGGTTCCTGCGCGCGGAGCGCTGTTATTTGATGCCCGGCGACTCGCCGATGGGCTTCCGTCTGCCGATGGATTCGCTGCCCTGGGCGGCGAAGGACGATCTCCCGCTCGAGTTTCCGGTCGATCCCGCCGTCGCACGCGCGCCGCTTCCGGCGGAGTTCGTCTTTCCCTCGCAGCGCCGCGACGAACGCGCGGACGTTCGGCCGCAGCCGAAGGGCAGCGTCGGCGCCGCGGTGCTCGCGGCCGGCGATCCGGCGGCGTACGCGGGCGCTCCCGCGCTCGCGGACGTCTCACCCTACGCGCGGCCCCTCGTCGGTGCCTCGGCGCCCGGCATCGTGCGCACGGCGCTCTGCGTCGAGCCGCGCGGCGGCCAGCTGAAGGTCTTCCTGCCGCCGCTCTTCGAGCTCGAGCCCTGGATCGAGCTCGTCGCCGCGATCGAGGCGACGGCCCGCGAGACGGGCCTTCCGGTCCAGCTCGAGGGCTATCCCCCGCCGCGCGATCCGCGGCTGCGCGATTTCCGGATCACCCCCGATCCGGGCGTGATCGAGGTCAACGTCCCCCCGACGACGTCCTGGCGCGAAGCGGTCCGGCAGAACGAAGAGCTCTACGACGCGACTCGCCGCGAGCATCTGATCGCCGAGAAGTTCGAGATCGATGGTGCGCATGTCGGCTCGGGCGGTGGCAATCACGTCGTGCTCGGCGGCCTGACGCCGGAGCAGAGCCCGTTCCTGCGCCGCCCGGACGTGCTCGGCAGCTTCCTGCGCTACTGGCACAACCATCCCGCGCTCTCGTTCCTGTTTTCGGGCCGCTTCATCGGTCCGACCTCCCAGGCCCCGCGCGTCGACGAGGCGCGCGACGACTCCGCCTACGAGCTCGAGCTCGCCCTCGCGCAGCTGCCGCGCGCGAACGAATCCGCACCGCCCTGGGTCGTCGACCGCGTCCTGCGCAACATCCTCGTCGACATGACCGGCAATACCCATCGCTCCGAGTTCTGCATCGACAAGCTGTACTCGCCCGACGGCCCGACCGGGCGTCTCGGCCTGCTCGAGCTGCGCGCCTTCGAGATGCCTCCCCACGAGCGGATGAGCAGCGTCCAGCAGCTGCTCGTGCGCGCGCTGCTGTCGCGTTTCTGGAAGACGCCCGACGAGCGAAGGCTCATCAAATGGCGGACCGCGCTGCACGATCAATTCATGCTGCCGCATTGGGTCGAGCACGATCTCGACGACGTGCTCGCCGAGCTCGGCCAGGCCGGCTACGCCTTCGATCGGCGCTGGTTCGAGCCGCATTTCGAGTTCCGATTCCCGTACTACGGAGAGATCACCCTCGACACGATGCGCCTCGAGCTGCGCGGCGCCCTCGAGCCCTGGCACGTCCTCGGCGAGGAATCGACCTCGACCGGCCAGGCGCGCTATGTCGACTCCTCGGTCGAGCGGCTCCAGGTCAAGGTCTTCGGATTCGCGAACGAACGCTACAAGGTCCTCTGCAACGGCTTCGAGGTGCCGATGCGACCGACCGGGACCAACGGCGAGTTCGTCGCCGGCATCCGCTACCGCGCCTGGCAACCGCCCCATTGTCTGCATCCGCGCATCCCCATCCACTCGCCGCTCCACGTGGATCTCTACGACACATGGAACGAGAGAAGCATCGCGGGCTGCACGTACCACGTCGTCCATCCGGGCGGCCGGGCCTCCGAGGTCCGCCCGATCAACGCGGCGGCGGCCGAGAGCCGTCGCCTCGCGCGCTTCGAGCATCGCGGGCATCTCCAGGGCACGTTCCGACCGGTTCCGGTCGAGCCGCATCCGCATTTTCCGCATATCCTCGATCTGCGCTGGGCCTCGCCGCGTCATCCGTGGGGATGATGCGGGCGACCTCGGCCGCCTGGTCGGGGTCCGGTCCGCGCCCCTCCTCGGGTCTCGAAGCGATTCGGTGCGGCCTGGAGCCTTTCGAATGACCTATTGCCTGGCGATCCGCGTCGACGAAGGCGTCGTCTTCGCCGCGGATACCCGAACGAACGCCGGCGTCGACTACGTCACGAGCTACCGGAAGATGCACGTCTTCCGCCCGGCGGACGATCGCGTCTTCGTGCTGCTCGCCGCCGGCAACCTCGCGACCACCCGCGAGCTGATCGACGAGATCGGACGCGACCTCGACCGCGCGCCGAACGGCGAATCCCTGCTCTCCGTCGACTATCTGTTCGAGGCGGCGCAATACGTCGGAGGCCTCTCGCGCCAGATCCAGGAGCGTCACGGCCCGGCCTTCGTCCGCAGCAACGTGATGGGCGAGGTCACGCTGATCCTCGGCGGCCAGATCCGCGGCCGGGCGCCCGACATCTTCCTCATCTATCCGCAGGGCAACTACATCGGCGTCTCCGACGAGACGCCCTACCTGCAGATCGGCGAGACGAAATACGGCAAGCCGATCCTCGATCGCCTGGTCCACCACTCCCTGGCGCTCGGCGACGCCGCCAAGCTCGCCCTCGTCTCGCTCGACGCGACGATCCGCTCGAACATCACGGTCGGCCTCCCCTTCGACTTCGCGACCTACGCGACCGACACGTTCGCGCTCTCGTCGCAGGTCCGGATCGGCGCCGAGACCGCCTACTACCAGCGCCTGAGAGAGACCTGGCAGAAGAGCTTCGTCGAGATCTTCGGCCGCCTCGAAGACTTTCCGCAGTCGAGCGTCGACGCGACGGGACCGGGTGCGGCGGCGACGGATCCGTCCGCCAACTTCGCCACGGGGCCGGATCGCGGCTGACCCTCTCTTTCTCTGGGGCGCTGGGTTGCGCGGCACAAGGCGCGCCCGGCGCGAGAGGGGGGATGCGAATGGCTCGCCCTCGGCACGGCGCGCTTCGCTTCGCGGATG
>CAUJGH010000095.1 GCA_963169575.1 Myxococcota bacterium
CTCGACGACCATCGCCATGCGGGCGAAGAACTGAAGTGCGGTGAACGCGGCGAGGCTCGGCGCGAAGGCGGTGGCGAGGGTCAGGACCGCATAGCCCGCGAGCGCCCCGAGAAAGACGGGCCGCCGCCCGACGCGATCCGCCCAATGGATGACGAAGAACGCGAAGACCATGCCGAGGCTCGAGAGCCCGACCGCCTGCCCCAGCGCCTCCCGCGAGGCCCCGAACTCGCGCCCGATCACCGGCTGGACGAGGGCGACCAGCCGCGTATCGAAGCCCTCGAAGAAGGTCGCGATCGTCAGCAGCGCGAAGAGCCTGCCTGCCTTGCCCATCCGGGGAATCCGCACTCCGGGAATGTGGAGGGGAGGGCGAGCCCGGGCAAGCGCGATTCGCCATCCTGCCGGCCGGGAACCCAGCACGAATGGCGTCCGAGCCGGGCCCGGCCGACGCCTCGGCGACGGCTGCACGAAGAACGAAGACACGAAGAACGAAGAGGAGAGGCTCCCATGATCACGGTCCTGGCGCTCATCAAGCGCCTGCCTGCGCTGGGCCGCAGCGCCTTCCGCGACCACTACGAGAACCGCCATGTCGCCGTCGCAGCGCCTCTCCTGCGGCATCTCGTCCGTTATGCGCGGCATCACGTCGAGGAGGAGATCCATGGCCAGGTGGATTTCGACGTCGTCACGTCCTTCGGCTATCCCGACAAGGCGGCGCTCGACGGGATGTTCGCGACCCTCGCGAGCGATGCCGCCCTGCCGATCCTCGAGGACGAGCGCCGCTTCATGGACAAGCCCGCGAACCGCTTCTTCGAGACGAGCGAGCGCGTCTGGCAGGCCGGTGAGGAAGGGGAGCGATCGATCTTCGTCTTCGCCGCCCGGCCTCCCGAGATGACGCGGACGGAATGCGCGCGGACCCTGCTCCGCGAGCATTGGCCGGCGCTGGTCACGGGCCTGCCGGACCTGCGCCAGGCGATCGTCCGCGACGCCTTTCCGATGGCGAATCGGCCGCTCGCCTACGACGGCGTGATGCAGCTCTCGAGCGACGACGGGCCCGGCGTGCGGCGTTTCGCGGCGACGCTCTCGGAGAAGGGCTTCCGGGTCGCGGCGATCCGGACGCGCCGGTTCGTGACGTCTCTGCCGCGGGAGAGTTAGGAGCCTGACCCGAGATGGGCGGTCCGGCGCCGCGCGAGCCATCTCGGGTCAGTCGCCTGCGCCGATGCGCGCGCTTCAGGCGTCGAAGCGGGCGCGCAGATCGGGGGGCAGGATCGGGCAGGCGTCCTTCGGGCTCGCGAAGAGCTTCTTCCGGATCCGAGCGATCGCGTCGTAGCCGGCATCGAGGAGCGCGCTCGGCAGGCGCGCGCCGACGAGGGCGAGCCCGCGCCAGAATCCGCCGAGGCGCGAGGCGATCTCGAGCGCAGCGGCCGAGCGCGTCCGGATCGTACCGTCCTCGAGCTCGAGCACGATGCTGTCGGGCAGGCTCGCGGGCTCGACCTCCGGATGGCGGGCGAGGCAGGCGTGGAATGATTCGCCGCCGAGCGCGGCGAAGCGGAGCCGAAGGGCTGCCGGCGTCGCGAGCTCCTCGGCGAGGATGAAGCGCACGCTGCGATGGCAGAACCCGCAATCGCCGTCGTAGAAGAGACGAGCAGGGGTCGGCTGCGGGAAATCGCGAAGCGCCGCCGTGCTGCCCGGATCTGCGTCGCCTCGGGCTGCGCCGTGCGCAGCGCCGCGAAGCGAGCGGCCGCTCCATGCGCCCGGATCCGCAGCGAAGAGGATGAGGAGCAGCCGGCCCCCTTCGCCGGGCGCCGCACCGAACGCGAACGCGCAGGCGAGATGCCAGAGCAGCAGCGCTCCCCAGGCTGCCGGTCGCCAGGATCGGAAGGCGAGTCCGATCGCCGCGGCGGCCAGCTCCGGAAGAAATCGGAAGAGGCGAACGGAGGCTTCGGCCGATCCGGATCCGGTTCCCGTCCCGATCCCTGCGAGCACGAGCGGTGCTGCAGCGAAGAGGAGCAGCAATGCCCACGCGACCTCGCCCAGCCAGGCCGGCCGCTGCCAGCCGCCGCGCGGATCGACCCGCTCGCGCGCATCGAAGGCGCCGAAGGGCGCCCGGGGCACCGCGACATGGAGCAGCAGGAGCCCGCCGAGCAGCAGCCCGCCGCGTTCGTTCGCGAGGCTCGCGGGCGAGGGGATCGCGAGCGAGCCGCCCGCGAAGAGCTCGGCGACAGCGACGCATCCCAGCAGCAGCCCCGCGGCGACGCGATCTCGAAAGCCCGCCGCCAGTGCGAGGGCCGCCGCGATCGCCATGAGCGGCACGGCCCGGGCGACGAGCAATGACGGCGCGCCGTGGGCGAGATCGAAGTCGCCCAGCACCGCCCAGGCCGCGACGAAGGCCAGCACGGCGCGGTAGAGCGAATACTGCCCGCCCGTCCAGCCCACGCGGCTCAGCAGGTCCCGGCCACGAGCTCCGAGAGTCGGACGACCCGGGTCGAGACCGGCGGATGGTCGTCGCCGCAGCCGATCCAGCGAAAGAGCATGCCGCCGCGATCGTGGCGGCAGGTGTCGAGCCAGTTCGGGAATCGGGGGCCCGGATCGCGATGGGCGACGACGATGCGCAGGCTGCCGTCCGGCTCGTAGTGCGCGGTCGCGTGGTTGATGTGGATGCGGTGGTGGCGGTATTCGAGGGATTCCATCCAGAAATTCGAGAGCTGGAAATTCCAGGTCCCGACCGTCGGGATGCGATCGGCCTCGATGACGAGCGCCTGGTCCGAATCGAGGCGCCAGTAGCTCTGGAGGTAGTGGATGTTCGCGTCACCGCCCGCGCGCTGGCAGCGATCCTGGTCGTCGGAGGGCAGCTGGTTCAGATGCTTCTCGTAGATCTCCATCCAATCGGTGAAGAGATTCGACGTCTTCGTGACGAACGAGGCCGCGCGCTCGAGCGCCGGCTCGATCGCGAGCGGGTCGAGCGCGTCGGTATGCTCGCCGGGCGCGGGGTTCAGACATTCGATCGTGTAGGTCGCGGGCGTCGCGGCGCCCTGCACGTCGAACGTCTGGCGAACGATGATGCTCTCCGACGTCTCCTCCATCGGAAGCCAGTTGCGCGGTTGCGGGCGGCTGCTGACGAGGATCTCGAAGCTGCCGTCGGGCGCGACCTCGATCCGGCGCGCGTCGATCTGGCCGGTCGGACGCATCTCGGCATCGCGGTCGTAGCTGCCGGCCTTGGTGCCGAAGCTGAGATAGGGGACCGTGCCGCGGGTTCCGCGGATGCGGTAGTCGTAGCGGCCCGAGATGTTGCAGTTGTGATAGATGTTGTCCGGGTTGTCGTTGCCGATCCGGATCGTCTCGTTCGAGAGCTGGAAGAAGCGCGGATGGCAGGGGTCGGAGGACTCGATCTGGCTCTCGAGGCCTGCGCGCAGCAGGCGCGTCAGGTAGCGGATGCCCTCCGCGCGGTCGAAGGGCGTCGCGGGCGTGCTCGGACGCAGGATCGTGTCGCCCGCGGCCTCGAGGGCGCGGCAGAAATCGCGCCAGGCGCTCCCGTCCAGGATGCGTCGTTCGGCTCGGCTGGTCATCGTTGGCCTCCTCGGATCGGTTCGGCGGGTCCGCCTCTCGCCCGCCCGACGATTCTCGGAGGTTTTGAACGCGGGGTCAATCGCCTCGTTCGGGCGTGAAGTCGTGCCTCGCAGGCGCCTGCTCGATCGGGAGCGCCATCACGACGCGCGTTCCCGTCCCGACGAGCGAATCGATGCGGATCTGGCCGCCGTGGTCCGTGATGACGCCGTGGGCGACGGAGAGGCCGAGGCCGGTTCCGCCCTCTCGCGTGCGGGTCGAGAAGAAGGGCTCGAAGATCCGCTCCTCGTTCTCGGGCGGAATGCCGCGGCCGTCGTCGGTGATCTCGATCGTCGCCCATTTGTCGCGGCGCTCGAGCAGGATCGAGACCTGCGCGCCGGAGGGGCTCGATTCGATCGCATTGCGCAGGACGTTGACGATCGCCTGCTCGAGCTCGATCGGACTGATGCGCGCGAGCAGCGCCTCGTCCGCGGTTCGGAACGAGAGGGTCGCGCGGCGATCCTTCGCGTAGGCGCTGATCGCGCGCTGGGCGCGGCGGGCGACGCGGTTCAGGTCCTCGACCCATTTCGCGGTCGGCTGGTCGCGACTGAATTGAAGCATGCTGCGGACGATCTGCGCGCAGCGGCGTGCCTCGGCGAGATTGTCCGTCAGCGCGCGCTCGAAGATGTCGCGTGCGTCTTCGTCGCCGCTGCAGAGCAGCGCGTACTCCGAACAATTGAGGATCGCGCCGATCGGATTGTTGATCTGGTGGGCGACGCCGGCGGCGAGCGTGCCGACGACGGCGAGGCGTTCGCTCTCGAGCAGTCGCTCGCGGGATTCGAGCAGCTCGCGGGTGCGGACGGCGACCGTCTCCTCGAGCTCGCGCTCGTGGCGGGCGCGGTCGGCCTCGGAACGCTTTCTTTCGCGGAGGTCGGTCGCGATCATCAGCGCAGTGTTCGGAGCGACCTGCGCGACCGACAAGAGCATCGGAACGCGCCGCCCATCGCGGGCGAGAAACTCCTTCTCGAAGGGCTGGGGAAGGCGAAGCGGATCGGTCGCCTCGGCCCGCCATCGGTCGTCCTCGCGAAACTCGGGCGCGGTCAGCTCACGCCAGTCGAGCGGGAGATCGGCGTTCGAATACCCGAGCGGCGCGAGGAACGCGGCGTTCGCGTCGGAGATCTCGCCGGAGCGCTCCGCGCAGAAGATCCCGACGACGTCGGACTCCATCAGCCCGCGAAATCGCTCCTGGTCGCGGCGGATGCGGTTCGTCCGCTCGATCTCGTCCGTGACGTCGAGCGTCGAACCCAGGACGCTCACCGGCCGCCCGGTGGCGTCGCGATCGACGTCGACGAAATCCCGCAGCCAGCGGATCTGCCCATCGTCGACGCGAACGATGCGATAGTCGTATTCGACGGGGCCCGGCTGCGAAGCGAGGCGCATGGCGGAGTCGAGGGCGTGCTTGCGATCCTCGAGGTGGACCCGGCTGCGGAAGCGGTCGATGTCGACGGGGCCGAGCGTCGGCTCGAGGCCGTGGATCCGATGGAGCTCGTCCGAGCAGTCGAGCCGGCGGGAGCCGATGTCGAATTGCCAGGCCGCGATGCCCGCCAGCCGTTCGGCCGCTCCCGAGAGCGTCTCTCTCCTGCGCAGCTCGATCTCCCTCGACGAGCGGGCCGTCTCGTCGCGCATCCGCACGAGGATCCGAAGCGCTCCGGAGGGCGTTCGATAGCTCGTGGCGGAGAATTCGAACCAGCGCTCCGAGCCGTCGGGCAGGGTCGCGGGATGGGCGACCCCGGACTCCGCGACGAGGTCCTGCTCCGTGATGCGGCCCCGCTCCCGGAGCGCGAGGGCGATCCGGGAACGCACGGCTGGATGGCCGAACTCGGCGATGTTGCGGCCGACGAGCGACGCGCCAGCGGAGCCGCCGACCGTCTCTGCCCCGGCACTCGCGAACGTGATCACACCGCGGTCGTCGAACTCGGCCAGCAGCTCGGTCGTCGACTCGGCGAGCGCGCGCAGGCGGAGCTCGTTCGCCCGCGCCTCGTCCTGGAAGCGCCGTGCGCTCCGGCCGAAGCGATCGAGGTGGACCGCGATCTGAACCGCCGCGAGCGGAATTCCGATCGATATCCAGGCGATCCAATTCGACCAGCCGAAGTCGCCGAGCAGCCGATTGGATGCGTCGAAGAACTCGACGCCGCCATAGAAGAGAAAGCCCACGGCGAGCACGCGATCGAGGGCCGGAAGCCCTGCCCGGGGCTCACGGCGCGGATGCAGCATGATCCAGGCGGCGGCGAAGCCGAGCATGGGCTCGGTCGCCATCGCGATCGTCGTGGCATCCTCCGGCTCTCCGAGCAGGAAGGCCGTGACGCGCGCCGCGCCGACGACGAAGGCGCCGGGAATCAACCAGGTCGGCTCGCTCCGATCCGTATGGGCGCAGGCGCCGAGCAGCATGAACGGCGCGACGAAGGAGCTGAAGAGCGGACGCAGGGCCTCGATCGTGGGATGGGCGTCGATCAGGAGCGTCAGAGATCCCGCGGCGAGCAAGGCGCTCCAGCCGATCAGCCAATGCGCGAGCGGACGAATCCCCATCCGGAACAGCACGATGGCGGTCGAGATGAGGAGGCCGGCGAACGAGGCGAGCCCGACGAGCGCGAGCATCTGAAAAGGGCTCATCATTGGGCTCCGGCAGGGCGTCGGGCCAGTATAAGTCGATCGCGCGCTGGATCCGAGGCAGAATCGAAGACTTCGTCCGCGAATTCGCCCCGGATCCGGACGCGGAGGAGAGATCTTGAGCGAGCTCGTTGCCCGCGATCGGCGTCATGTCTGGCATCCCTACGCGGGACCCGTCGCGAGCCCGCTTTTCGCGGTCGAATCGGCCCAGGGGGTTCGCCTGCGTCTCGAGGACGGGCGCGAGCTGATCGACGGGATGTCGTCCTGGTGGTCCGCGATCCACGGCTATCGGCATCCGCACATCGAGGAAGCGGTCAAGCAGCAGCTCGAGCGGCTGCCCCACGTGATGTTCGGCGGGCTGACCCACGAGCCGGCCGTGCGGCTCTGCGAACGACTCGCCGCGCAGTCGCCGGGCGGGCTCGAACGCGTCTTCCTCTCGGACTCCGGCTCGGTCGCCGTCGAAATCGCGCTCAAGCTCGCCCTTCAGGTCTGGCAGGCGCGTGGACGGCCGCAGCGGCGCAGGATTCTCGCGCTGCGCGGCGGCTACCACGGCGACACGTTCGGGGCGATGGCCGTCTGCGATCCGGTGACCGGGATGCATGGGCTCTTCGCCGGCACCCTCGCCTCACAGCTCTTCGCCGAGCGGCCGGCACGGCGCTTCGACGAGGCCTGCGAGGCGGCGGACTTCGCCGACCTGCGGAGGCTCTTCGCCGAGCACGCGGACGAGCTCGCGGCGGTGATCGTCGAGCCGATCGTGCAGGGCGCCGGGGGCATGTGGTTCTACTCGCCGGAATACCTGCGCGAGATCCGGCGGCTCTGCGACGACTCGGGCGTGCTGCTCGTCGCGGACGAGATCGCGACCGGCTTCGGCCGCACGGGACGTTATTTTGCATGCGAACATGCCGGCATCGCGCCCGACGTCCTCTGCGTCGGCAAGGCGCTGACCGGCGGGACGCTGACGCTCGCGGCCACGCTCGCGAGCGCCGAGGTCTGCCGCGTGATCGGAGAAGGCCAGCCCGGCGTCTTCATGCACGGGCCGACCTTCATGGGCAACGCGCTCGCCTGCGCGGCGGCGAACGCGAGCCTCGACCTGCTCGATTCGGGCGCCTGGTCGGAGCAGGTCGCCGGCATCGAGCGCGGGCTCGAGGCGGGGCTCGCGGCCTGCCGCGGGCTCCCGGCGGTGGCCGACGTGCGGGTGCTCGGCGCGATCGGGGTCGTCGAGCTGCGCGAGCCGGTCGACATGGAGCGCGTCGCACCCGCGTTCGTCGCGCAGGGCATCTGGATCCGCCCCTTCGGACGGCTGGTCTACACGATGCCGCCCTATGGGATCGACTCCGACGACCTGCGGCGCCTCACGGACGGCATCCGGACCGTCGTCGCGTCGCTCGACTGAGAGATCGATACGGCCCCGCGGCGCGCGGGGCATCCGCCCGATCCGCGGCGCTCCGGGCGAGGCCCGGTAGACGACGGTCGCCGTCGACGCCGGCAGGCGTGGTCGATTCGCGTTCGCATCGGAGAACGCCTGGCCTGCCGCGGACGAGCGACCGTCGTCGTGGGGGGCTCCCGACCGGCCAGATACGCGACGTACGCCCTGTGTGTCCGGACCGCGCCCTGCATCGACGAGGCATGCGCGGGAAGGAGATCCGAACCGTACGTCCCGACGATCGGGAGAATCTCGCGCTGGGATGTGAGTCGATGTTCGTTTCGCGACCGATCACACCACAGCGAGCCGGAAATGCAATGGCTCGCGCGCTCTCGAGCGCGGATTTCTCGCGTGCGGGAGCGCTGCGTGGGGATGTGGCAACTCGCGATCGGAGCGCAGACGCATCGGGCCGGATCGTCCGGACGTCCGCGTCGACACGTGTCAGTGACGCCCGTCGACCGGATCGCGCAGGGCTGTTATTTCTGGATCCGCCGATCGCCGCCCGGGTCGTCTCCGGCCCCGCCCGTCTCGAGCCGGTCTATTTCCGGAACTGCCGGAAGTCCGGCTTCCGCTTCTCGACGAACGCCGAGATCGCCTCGCGGTTCTCGGGGCCGCCGAAGAGCTTCGCCATGCCCGCGGTCTCGAGTGCGCGCGCGCTGCGGACGTTCTCCGCGTGGAACGACTTCAGCATGCGCTTCATCTCCATCAGCGAGCTGGTCGGCCATTGCGCCATCTGCCGCGCCTTCGCGGTCGCTTCCTCGACGACCCGGTCGTCCGGCAGCGCTCGTGTCGCGATGCCGTATTCGACGGCGCGCTCGGCGTCGACCCAGTCTGCGGTGTAGAGCAGCTCCGCCGCCTGCTTCTGGCCGATCACGAGGGGCGCGAGATAACAGGAGGCCGCCTCCGTCACGAGGCCGAGGTTCGCGAAGGGCATGCGCATGCGGGCGGAGGCGCCGACGTAGACGACGTCGCAGTGGAAGAGGACCGTCATGCCGTAGCCGATCGCGCAGCCGCGCACGGCGGCGACGAGCGGCTTTTCGAGGGCGCAGATCGCGTCCATCATGAATTCGAAGGGGGGCGGGCCGCCGCTCGGCTGGTGCGAGGCCGTGAGATCCATGCCCGAGCTGAAATCCTCGCCGGCGCCCGTCAGCAATACGACGGCGACCGCGGGATCCGTCTGCGCCCGCACGAAGGCCTCGCCGACGGCGCGGAAGGCTTCGGGATTCATGGCGTTGCGGCGCTCGGGGCGGTTCATCGTGATCGTGAAGACGCCTTCTTCGTCGAGCTGCGTGAGGGCGAGCGGGGCGGACATTGCGGGACCTTTCTGTAAGGGCATGAGCAGGGGCGAGGCCGAGGGCGCCCCGGAACGGCGGATCTTCGCAGGCCTTCCGGCGAAGGAGGCCGAGTCTACCCGCGGCCGCCGGGGCCAACAAAGGCGGGCGGGGCGGGGTAGACTCCGGCCCGCCGGCCCATTGCCCGCACCGCGCGGCGGCCGGAGACGCCGCGGATCTCCGATCCCGAGCCCGCCTCCGATCGCAGCGCGACCTCAATCCGAAACGCTGGAGCCCCCCGATGCCGATCAGCCCGATGGACGAATATCTCGCCCACCAGACCACCGACACCTTCGACTACGTCTTCACCAGCGATCGCAACTTCTACGACCGCTACTACTTCAACATGCACGATTCGAAGGGCGACTTCTTCATGGTCGCCGGCCTCGGCCAGTATCCGAACCTCGGGGTGACGGATGCCTTCGTCACGATCTCCCACGGCACCCAGCAGTACACCGTGCGCGCCTCCCGCGCCCTCGGCAGCGACCGCATGGATACGAGCGTCGGCCCGTTCCGGATCGAGGTCATCGAGGGATTGAAGTCGCTGCGGCTGCGCTGCGACGAGAACGAATGGGGCGTCTCCTTCGACATCCGCTTCGACGGCAACGTCCCCGCGCTCGAGGAGCCGAAGACCTTCCAGCGAAACCGCTCGCGCATCACCTCCGACGTCTCGCGTTATGCGCAGGTCGGGAGCTATACGGGCAGCGTGACGGTCGCCGGGCAGCGCTACGAAGTCACGCCCGACAAATGGAAGGGCGCGCGCGACCGCTCCTGGGGCATCCGCCCGGTCGGCGAGCGCGAGGCCCCGGGCATCGCGATCGAGGACCTGATGGCGGGCCAGCACGGCTTCTGTCATCACTGGATCCCGCTGCAGCTCGACCGCGGCATGTACAAGGTCATGTGGGACGCCGATTATTCGGGCCGCGTCATCGTCGAGGAAGCGGCCTTCGCGCCGGCCTACGGCCGCGAGGGCGCCATCGCGCATTACGGGACGCCGAAGATCGAGCCCGTCTTCCTCTCCGGAACCCGCGAGCTGAAGAGCGCGCGCACGACCCTCGCAGGCCCCGACGGCAAGGACCTCGTCATCACGAGCACGCCGCTGCGGACCGTCTATCTCGCCGCCGGCACCGGCTACATCCCGAGCGACGAATGGGGCCACGGCCATTACAAGGGCAAGCTCGTCGTCGAGGGCCGGCAATACGACATGAGCACCCAGGCGAAGCGCACGCCCTTCGCGATCCTGAACGAGACGCTCTGCCGCTTCGACCTGTCGACGGGCGAGGTCGCCTACGGGATGCACGAGAACATGTGTCTCGGCGTGTTCAAGCCGTACGGGTTCGAGAAGGGCGATCAGATGGCGCCTTGAGGGGGCGGGGTTCGGTCGCGGTTCCGCTGGTCGGGGTGGTCGCGGTGCGTTCTGGGTGCGTTCTGCGGGAGTGATCGCTCTGGGCTCGACGTCGCTGTTTCAAGAGGGGAATTCCTTCACCGGCGCCGACGCCAGAGTGGCCGACTCGGCTCGTCGGCGGGTGGCAGGCGGTCGGCGGGCAGCGCGCCGGCGCGGCTGCTAGTGATCATCCAGGGGCCTCCGCGCATGCAGGACACGGTTTCGTACGCGCGGCGCATCGGGGAGGACTTCGGGTGCCGATTCGGAAGCTGGCCATCGAGGCCCATGCGCAGATCCGCATGATCCTCGATGCCGCAGATCGGAGCGATGCCGCAGCGATACACGGCAACCCGTAGACCGATGGAGCCGGCCGGCAGCGGCGATCGCTGTCCGGCGGCGCAGATCGAAGAGCCGTCGACCCAAACGGAGGTTCAGAACGTGAAGCTAGAGGCCTGCATTCGTCATTTCATGCTCGCTCTGGCCGGCATCGTCGTGGGCCTGATGTCGGTGAGCCTGCTGTTCGATCTCGCGCTCTACAGGGCTCCGCAATCCACGGAGGTGGAGCAGTATGTCACCCAGTACTACTCCCTCGTTCGCACTTCGTTCGTTCCGATCATCGTGGTGGGCACCTTGCTCGGCCTGGTCGCGTCGACGATCTACCGCATCGCGTTCGTCAGGAACTGGCGAACCGTTCTGCTGGCCATCGGGGTGCTCGGCTTGAGCCTGTACTACGTGACCGTGGTATTCGATCTCGAGGACAACCTTCCCCATCTGACCGAATTCGATGCCCGGATCGATTCGTTGCTGCAGATCGGTGTCGCCCACCTGCTCACCTGGCTGGCGGGTTGGTTCACCATCCTCTTGCTGGCATTCGAGGTGGATGACCGACCCGAGAGCCGGGTCCGGGGTTCTTGACGGCCTTCGCTGGGGGTGGGGCGGCGATCCCGTGCGACGGGTGTTCGCATCGCCGCGTCGCGGGTTCCCTGTCGCGGCGAATTCGTCGTCCCGGCGGGCCCGCTGCGCCAGAAGCGCCTCAGGTCGCTTCGCCCCTGGGCGCACGCCTCCGCCCGAGCCCGGCGAGCGCGCCTGTTCCGCAGGCGAGCAGGAGCGCCGCGCCGGGCTCGGGGACGGGAGTCCACTGCGCGATGCTCGCGCCGGCCTTGTCCCCGGCGGTCTCGAATTCCCCGCCGACGATCAGCGAATCTTCGTAGGCGAGCAACACCCCGGCGCGGCCGTCGAGACCGCTGCCGAGAGAGCTCCAGGCGTTGCCGTCCCAACGCGCGATGAATCGCGCCGGCGAGCCGTCCGCATTCGCGAACCAGCCCGCCACGACGAGGTCGCTCCCGATCGCTTCGATGTCGTACACGCGATTGTCGAGCCCGCCGCCGAGCGCGCTCCAGCTGGTGCCGTTCCAGCGCGCGATGCGGTTGGCCGGCGCGCCTCCTGCCGTCGTGAATTCGCCGACGACGTAGAGATCGTCCCCGACGACCTCGACCCCGTGGACGGTGCCGCCCAGGCCCGTGCCGAAAGGTTGCCAGCTCACGCCGTCGAAGCGCGCGATCCGGTTCGCGGCGACGCCGCCGATCGACGTGAAGGCGCCGGTGGCCACGAGCTGACCTTGATAGTCGTCGAGATCCGACAGACCCGGCGTGTTCACGATGCCCCCGACCGTGTCCCAGCTCGTGCCGTTCCAACGACCGACGGACTGGCTTCCCCCGCCCCAGTAGCCGGTCGCATACAGGTCGGCGCCGAGCGTGTGGATCGCTTCGACGCCGCCCGCGGAGCCGGCACCGAACGCGCTCCAGGTCGAGCCGTTCCAGCGCGCGATCTTCTCGGCGGCGACGCCGCCCGCGTGCGTGAAGGCGCCGCCGATCACGAGTTCGCCCTGCCAGGTCGCGAGATCCGTGACGTAGTTGGAGCCGCCCGTCGTGCCCCCGCCGAGCGTGCTCCAGGACGTGCCGTTCCAGGCGGCGAGGCGGGACGCGGGAAAATTGCCGATGCGGCCGAAGGAGCCGCCCGCGATCAGCTGACCATTCCAGGCGTGCAGCGCTTCGACGTCGTCGCTCGCGCCCCAACCGCTCGCGAGCTGTTGCCAGGCCGTGCCGTCGTAGAAGGCGACGTTCGTCGCGCCGGTGCCGATCGGGCTGAGGGCGAAGTTGCCGAAGCCGATATAACCGCCCGCAACGAGCAGTCCCGCGTGGCTCGCGAGCACGAAGGCCGTGTTGGCGTTGAAGCCGACCGGGATCCAGAAGCTTCCGTTCCAGCGCTGGAGCAGACCGAAGTTGCTGCCCGACGCGTAGAGCGCGCCGCCGTACGACGTGACGGCGAAGACCAGATTGTCGTAGCCGCTGCTCGCCGCCCCGGGCGCGCTCCAGGTCGTGCCGTTCCAGATCCCGATGCCATCGGCGACGACCGCGCCGGCCTCGATGAACTCGCCCGCGGCGACGAGCGTCCCGGCGTGGAGCGTGAGGTCGTTGACGCGGCCGACTTCCTGTCCCTCGTCGTCCCAGCGCACGCCCGTGCCGACCGCGCTCCAGCTCGCGCCGTCGTAGCGAGCGATGTTGTTCGCGCTGATCGGCCCGATGCCTTCGAAATGACCGGCGACGTAGAGCTGGCCGCCGTACACCTCGAGCGCCTCGACGAAGCCGTCCCAGGTATCGCCGATCTCCGCGCCCGGATCGATCCAGGCCGTCCCGTTCCAGAGCGCGACACCCGCGGCCGAGGTCGCTCCCGCGCTCGAGAACGTTCCCGCGATCGCGAGGCTGCCGCCGAAGACGACGATGTCGTAGGCGGGACCGTTCGTGCCGCCGCCGACCGCCTCCCACGCGCTCCCGTTCCAGCGCGCGATGCCCATCAGCGGCGTCGCCCCGGAGCTCGTGAACTCGCCGACCGCGTAGAGGGACCCGTTCCACTCGGCCAGGCCCTCGACCCGGCCGTCGAAGCCCTCCCCCATGCCCGACCAGCTCGAGCCATCGAAGCGCGCCACGCGCTGCGCGATCGCGTTTCCTGCCGTCCGGAACTCGCCCCCGATCACGAGATCGGTCCCGAAGGTCGTCGCGGCGTAGACGGCGTCGTTGGCGCCGGAGCGCCCCCAGCCCGACTGCCAGAGCTCGTCGCCCGGGGCCGCGAGGGCCGGCAGAGCGCCGAGAAGACCCGTCAGCAGCAGCGAGGCCAGCAGGCCTGGCAAGGCCGATCGCGCGACGTCGCGGCTGCGCCCGCGATCGCCTCCGCGACGGTTTCGAGTACCCGGGCGAAGGCGGGCGCGCCGCGGAGCGGCGATGCGCAGAGCGCCCACGCCGATCGCCAGCGCGGCGGCGAAGCCGGGCTCCGGGACGGTGACGGAGTCGATGGTTCCGCTCATTCCCATGCGGATCGTCCCGCCCGAATCCTGCCAGCTCAGGAGCATCAAGGTCTGGGTCGCATCCGATAGTTCCGCCACGATCAGCTCGGGCGGACTCATCGTGTACAGGCCCAACGTCGAATCGAAGAGCACGGCCTCGAAGCCGACGAAATCCACCGTCGTCGTCGGATTCACGCCGTCCTCCACGTCGAAGCTCGCGATCGACGCCGAATAACCCGGAGAGCCCGCGAAGGCGCCGGGCCCCCAGGAGTGCAGGAAGGCCGAAGTCGTCGCCGTCCGCGTCGAGGTCGTCGCGACGACCGTATCGGGCTGGCCGTCGATCTCGAGGGAGAGCCCGCCGATCGCGGAGTCGTAGAGGCTGAAGTCGGGACCCGACAGCGAGAGCGGAGCGCCGTCGTCGAGAACGAAGGTCAGCGTGAAGGGCACGGTCGTTTCGAACGGGATCG
>CAUJGH010000096.1 GCA_963169575.1 Myxococcota bacterium
GATCCCCGCCGCGAGCCACGGACCGATTTCCGACCCGACCCCGCACCCGCAGAGGAGAAGCCCGATGCCGCCGAGCCGTCCCCCGGCCACCCAGACGTTCCACTCGATCGCGAAGGCCCTGATCGGCTCGACCTGGCTGCTGACGACCGCCTGCTTCTTCCCGCCCCTCGAGACCGCCCCCCTCGCCGAGTTCGGCCGCACGCTCTTCGGGGTGCTCGCCGTCGTGCACGTCGTCGAGTGCATCGCCTTCCTCGGACTGCTGCGGAAGAGCGCCCGCCCGCTCGCCGAGAACCTCTGGCAGACCTTCCTGTTCGGAATCGTCCACGTCGCGAGCGTGCGTGCCGAGGTCGAGGGCAGCGGCGGCCCGGCCTGAGCGTTCGCGAAGAGAGCGTCCCGCTCGCGGCCTTCGCTGCGGCGACCTAACGTCGGCCGCGCTCGCGCGCCGGTCGGCGGTAGCCCTCGCGCGGCGCGGATCCGGCGCCGCGCCCGCGCTCGTCGCCGGGCTTCGGGCGCGGCGGCCGCGCCGGGATCAGGCAATCCGGCCCGTCTCCGATCAGATCCTCGCGCCCGGCGCGCAGCAGCGCCTCGCGCACGGTCGCCCAGTTCTCGGGCGCGAAGAACTGCAGCAGCGCGCGCTGGACCTGGCGGTCGGTGAGGCGGCGGGCGCTCTCGACGGGCTCGAGGGTGAACGGGTCGAGGCCCGTCCAGTACATGCAGGTGGCGATGTCCATCGGCGCGGGGATGAAGTCCTGGACCTGGCGCGGGCGATAGCCGTGACGCTTCAGGTAGAGCGCGAGCTCGATCATGTCGGAGACCCCGGAGCCCGGATGGCTCGCGATGAAATAGGGGACGAGATACTGCTCCTTGCCGGCGCGCTTCGAGGCGGCGGCGAAGCGCTCGGCGAAGATCTCGAAGCTGCCGGTGCTCGGCTTCTTCATCAGCGAGAGGACGCGCTCGCTGACGTGTTCCGGCGCGACCTTCAGATGGCCGCCGACGTGGTGGCGCGCGAGCTCCTCGAGGTAGTCGGGCGCGTCGGCGGCGAGATCCATGCGGATGCCGGAGGCGATGTGGACCCGGGCGACGCCGGGGACGGCGCGCGCCTTGCGCATGAGGGCGAGGGTCGGGGCATGATCCGTCCCGAGCAGCTTGCAGATCTTCGGATGCACGCAGGATAGGCGCCGGCAGGTCTTCTCGACGTCGGGTCGCGTACACGCCATCCGGTACATGTTGGCGGTCGGGCCGCCGAGATCGGAGATCGTGCCCTTGAAATCGGGGGCCGCCGCGAGCCGCTCGACCTCGCGCAGGATCGAGCCGTCGCTGCGGCTCTGGATCTCGCGGCCCTGATGCATCGTGATCGAGCAGAACGTGCAGCCGCCGAAGCAGCCGCGCATGATCTGGACGGAGTCCTTGATCGTCTCCCAGGCGGGCGGCGGCTCGGCGTAGTCGGGATGGGGCCGGCGCGTGTACGGGAGCTCGTGGAGCGCGTCCATCGTCTTTTCGTCGAGGGCGAAGGCGGGCGGGTTCACGACGAGCAGCCGGTCACCATGGCGCTGGACGAGGCGGCGCGCATTGTGCGGATTCGTCTCGTGATGGAGCTTGCGCGTCATCTCGGCAAAGGCGCGCGCGTCGTCGATCACCTGCTCGTAGGCCGGCAGCTCGATCGTCTCGGGCTCGCGCGTGGGGTCCGCCGCTTCGCCTGCAGCGTCGCCGGCGACCTCGCCAGCCACCGTGACGCGCGCTTCGCCGGCGGCGTCCCCGAAGCGCGCGGGCGGGAGCGACTCGTTCTTGCCGAGCAGATAGGCGATTCCGCGCAGATCGCGCAGGGCGGAGACGGGCTCGCCCGCGTCCAGCCGCCTCGCGATCTCGAGCAGCGTCGCTTCGCCCATGCCGTAGCCCAGCAGATCGGCCTTCGAGGTCACGAGCATCGACGGCCAGACCCGGTCGCTCCAGTAGTCGTAGTGCGCGATCCGCCGCAGCGACGCCTCGACGCCGCCGATGATGACGGGCACGCCCTTGAAGGCCTCGCGGCAGCGCTGGGCGTAGACGGCGGTCGGCCGATCCGGCCGCCGATCGATCTGGCCGCCGGGCGAATAGGCGTCGGCGTTGCGGCGCTTCCGGTTCGCCGTGTAGTGGTTGATCATCGAGTCCATGTTGCCGGCGCTGACGGCATAGAAGAGCCGCGGCCGGCCGAGGGCACGCCAGGCATCGGCGCTCTTCCAATCCGGCTGGGAGAGGATCGCGACCCGGAAGCCATGGGCTTCGAGCCAGCGCCCGAGGATCGCCATCGCGAAGGAGGGATGATCGACGTAGGCGTCGCCCGTGACGAAGACGATGTCCGGCGGGCCGCCGCCCCGGGCGGCGAGATCCGCGGCCGACATCGGCAGGAAGCCTTCGCGAGCGCTGCGGGGGCGGGGCATCGGCCGACCTTAGCAGCGCTCCGCTGCGATACCCTCGCGCGCCCCGTCGACGAACGAGCCGGGAGACCGCCACGAGGATCTTCGCTTGCCGTCCCCGCCGCCCTGTCCCCACCGCCCGCCCTGCCCCGGCTGCCCCCGCTACGGCGCGCCCTCGATCGCCGATGCAGCCCGAGCCGCGCTGACCGCCCTCGCCGAGAGCGCCGGGCTGCCCCCGCCGCCGATCCATTCGGCCCCCGCCCTCGGCCACCGCCATCGCGCGCGTCTCGCCGTCCGCGGCCGCGCCGCCGATCCCCGCATCGGCCTCTTCGAAGCCGGAACCCACCGCGTCGTCGCGACCCCCGACTGCGCCGTCCATCATCCCGCCATCAACGCCGCCGCCCGCGCCCTGCGCGAGGCGATCCGCGAGACGTCGACGCCGCCCTACGACGAACAGGGCCACCGCGGCGCACTGCGTTATGTCCAGCTCGTCGCCTCGCGCGCCTCCCCGCAGATCCAGGCCGTGCTCGTCGGCTGCGGCGATTCGTCCGAGATCCTCGGAGCGCTCCCGGACGCCTTTGCGCGGCGCATGGGCGAGCGGATCGAGGGCCTCTTTTTCAATGCCCAGCCCGCGCGCTCGAACGTCATCCTCGGCGAGCGGACGATCCGACTCGCCGGCGAGCCCGCCCTCTGCGAGCGGATCGCCGACGTCGACGTCTTCTATCCCCCGACGGCCTTCGGCCAGAACCATCTTCCCCTCTTCGAACGGGCGGTCCGGCGGATCGGCGCGCTCGTCCCCGAAAGCGCGCGGGTCGCCGAGCTCTACTGCGGGGTCGGTGCGATCGGTCTCTCCCTGCTCGCCCGCGGCGCGTCCGTCACGTTCAACGAGCGCGCGCCGGGGGGACTCGAGGGACTCGCCCTCGGCCTCGCGGCCCGGCCGGCCGCCGAGCGCGCGCGGGCCCGCGTCGACGCCGGGGATGCCGGCGAACGGGTCGGATCGCTCGACGGCGCCGAAATCGTGATCGTCGATCCGCCGCGCAAGGGGCTCGACCGGCCCCTGCTCGAGCGCCTCGTCGAGGCGCCCCCCGCTCGCCTCGTCTATCTCGCCTGCGACCGGACCAGCCTCGCGCGCGACCTCGAACGGCTCCGCGCCCCGGGCCGGCTCGTCCTGCGCGGCGTCGAGGCCTTCGACTTCTTTCCGTATACCGACCACGTCGAGACCCTTGTCTGGCTCGACCGCGTTGGGGAACACTTCGAGCGCGTGCCCGCCCCGGACTTCCCGCCCGCCCTGGAAAGCGAACGATGAGCCTCGAGGAACGACAGCCCGATCTCGCCTTCGGCCATCCGCGGCCGAACGTCCGCGAGGCGCGGATCGACGAACGGCGGAGCGTCTGCGACGTCCTCGGACGGGCCTTCTTCGACGATCCGGTCGCCGAATACCTGTTTCCCGAAGCCCGCACGCGCGCCGAGCGTTATGCCGCCTTCGCGGACGTCGCGATCGATGCCTTCGGCGCGACCGGCCTCGTCCTGACCGAGCCGGAGATCCGGACGGCGGCGATCTGGCAGGCGCCCGGGCCGGCGCCGCTCGGCTTCGGGCGCCAGCTGCGCGTGCTCGCGCGGCTCTTCGGCGTGACGCGCTCGGGCATCCGGCGCGCGGCGCGACTCGGCGAGCTGATGAGCCGCCATCATCTGCACGAGCCGCATTGGTATCTCGCCGTGCTCGGCACCGACCCGGACGCGCAGCGCTGCGGGCTCGCTTCGGCGATCCTCGCGCCCGTGCTCGAGCGCTGCGACCGCGAGCGGATGCCCGCCTATCTCGAGTCGTCGAAGGCCGCCAACATCCCCTTCTACGCCAAACACGGCTTCGAGGTCGTCGACGAGCTGCAGATCCCGGGCGGCCCTTCCCTCTGGCCGATGGTGCGGCGGACGGGCTGAAAGCACCGTCGCCCGCGGCGCCGAAGCGGTCCCCCGCCACGAGCGCCGCGACCGAGACGAAGTCTCGCAGCCGCTCAGAGGCTGTGAAGATATCGTCGACCGAGCGACGCGCAGCGCCGGTGGGTCAGATGCAAGGCGCGACGACGAGTCGTAGCGGGCTACGGCGAGGAGGAGCAACG
>CAUJGH010000097.1 GCA_963169575.1 Myxococcota bacterium
CCTGCTGCTGCGCGGCATGCCGGAACGCGACGTGGACGATCTCATGACCGAGGACGCAAGCGAGCTCGTCCTCGTCGTTGACCAGCGCCAACAGACCGCGCGAGACGTAGACATGGCCGCCCGGCAGGGCGAACGCGTTGGGCTCCATGTCGTCGACGATCGCGAAGTGGTAGGCGAAGTCCCGCCGCGGGAGCCCGGCGAGGAGCTTGCGGCCGATGCCCTCGACATAGGCCGAGAGCAGGGGGTCCCCCAGCAGCCCGACCTCCGATGCGACCTGCTGCGCCGCTTCCGCCCCGACGCGAACGTCGTCGGCCGAGGTCAGGAGCACCGTTCGCCGGGGCGCCTTCTTCTCCGCCTCCCGGCCCGTTCGCCCCCCCGATCCCGCACAGCCGAAGGCTGCGAGCAATACGAGGCCGGCGGCGAGGACGAGACGACCCCCGCGAGGTCGAACCGCTCTCGGGCCAGCGTCTCCGGCGCGGCGCTCGGCCCCGCCCTCTTCCGATCGTACGTCCATGCTGTGCGCCTAATCCGGCAGCTCGGCGAGCCACTCGTCCCCGCCGATCCAATAGGCCTTCATCTCCATCAGCCGGCCGGTGTACTCGAGCGTATTGAGATGATTCTGGACGAGATTCACGAGCAGCGGCGAATCGGGCGGCAAGGCGATCCCGATCGGCTCGGTCGTCAGCGGCGACGGCAGCTCGGCGAGGCCCTCGCCGGGAGACCGGGCCAGGGCGAAGCGCACGAAGGGCAGGTCCGAGATCAGGCCATCGATCTCGCCGGACGCGATCCGCGGGATCAGGGATGCGAGATCGTCGACGGCGATCCGCTTCGCGCTCGGCAAGGCCTCGACGACCAGCGCTTCGCCGGTCGAGCCCGCCAGCACGCCCCAGGTCCGTTCGGGAGAGTCGAGCGCGGCCTGATCGTCGAGCTCGGCGACGAGCGCCTCGCGCGTCAGGACCGTCGCGCCGGAGATCAGGTAGGGCCCTGCGAAGGCGACTTGAGCGTTGCGGGCGGGGGTGATCGTGAGGCTCGAGATCACGAGATCGAGCTCGCCCCGGCGAAGCGCCGGCAGCAGCTCGGCGAAGGGTCGCTCGACGAGGACCAGCTCGAGATCCATCCCGTCCGCGAGGGCCTCCGCCAGATCGACGTCGAGACCGATCAGCCCCCCGTCGCGACCCTTCATGTTGAGCGGCGGCTGGACGCCGGAGAGGCCGACCCGGAGCCGTCCGCTCGCGACGATCCGGTGGACGGCATCTTCGCTGCCCGGCATCGATCGGCTGCCGGACCCGAAGACCTGGCAGCCGACGCCGAACACGACGATCAGGAACAGAGCGATCCGCATGCCGAAGATTCCGGATGCAGCTGCAGAGGGCGAAGGGCGCGACATGATCGATCTCCTGCCTGGAGGGGAGAGCCCGATCCGATGGACCCGGCTCCGATGTGGATCAGAAGAGGGACTGCGCCCTGAAGGCGCGGAGGCCGGCGGACTCGTGATCGTCGTCGGCGAGGCGTCCCCCATCGCCGGGATGTCGACGGCCTGCGCAGATCCCGAGACGGATCGCAGCAGGAGAAGACAGACGACGGTCGTCGAGCGGCAGAGCGGCACGGCGGCAAGGCAGACATGGATCCGAGCGAAGGGTTCATCGAAGGATTCTCCGGCGCCGAAGGTACACGTTCGCTCGCGCCTTTCGCCCGCTGGAATACTGCAGCTCGGCGACTCGGGATGCGTCCTCGTCCGCCCGCTTCCCCCGGCAGCCGTCAGGTCCGGGGGGGCGACGCCGCGCGGAGAATCATGAACCCGAGCCCGCCCGCGACCAGTGAGCCGAGGAGGATCCCGAGCTTCGCCTGTTGTCGCAGGTCCGGATCCGCGAAGGCGAGCTCGTTCACGAAGAGCGACATCGTGAAGCCGACGCCCGCCAGCACGGCGGCACCGACGAGATGCATCCAGGCGAGGTCGGGGCCGAGCCGTGCCCAGCCGAGACGCGTGACCGCCCAGCAGACGAGCAGGATGCCGAGCGGTTTGCCGACCAGCAGGCCGAGTCCCGTGCCGAGCGCGACCGGCGAGCGCAGGGCGGCGCCGATGTCCCTCGGAAGCTCGACCCCCGCGTTCGCGAGGGCGAAGAGCGGAAGGACGAGAAAGACGACGATCGGATGCAGCCGGTGCTCGAGCTGTTGGAGCGGCGTCGCCGCCTGGCGCGCGAGCCCGATGGCCTCGTCGATCGTGTGGAGCTGGTCGGCCGTCAGCGTTCGGGAGTCGTTCGGCTCGAGCCGCGCGAAGTCGTCGATCGTCCGCCGCATGCGCGCGACGTAGCCCGCCTCGTCGATCTTCGTCGACGCCGGAATCGTCGCCGCCGCGAGCACGCCCGCGATCGTCGCGTGGACCCCGCTCAGCAGGAACGCGACCCAGAGCCCGCCGATTCCGAAGAGGCCGTAGAAGAGCGGACTGCGCACGCCGAGCCGATTGCCCAGCACGAGCACGCCCATGAATCCGAAGCCGACCACCAGGTTGGCCAGCGAGATGTCCGAGGTGTAGAAGAGCGCGATCACGAGCACCGCGCCGAGATCGTCGGCGATCGCCAGCGTCGTCAGGAAGAGCTTGAGCGCGAGCGGCACCCGATCGCCGAGCAGCGCGATCAGGCCGATCGCGAAGGCGATGTCCGTCGCCATCGGGATGCCCCAGCCCGCGCTCGCCGGCCCATCGGCGCCACCCACCGCGAGATAGATCAAGGCGGGCGCGACCATCCCGCCGAGCCCCGCCGCCACCGGCAGGATCGCCTGTGCCGGCCGCGCGAGCTCCCCGCCGACCAGCTCGCGCTTCAGCTCGAGGCCGACGACGAAGAAGAACATCGCCATGAGGCCGTCGTTGATCCAGTGGTGGAGCGTGCGCGCGAGCTCCCAGTCGTCGATGCGGAGCGCGAACGTGTGGTGCCAGAGATGATGATAGGCGTCGCGCCAGGGCGAGTTCGCCCAGACCATCGCGACGACGGCCGCCAGCATCAGCAGGATGCCGCCCGTGGCCTGCGTCTTCAGGAAGCGTTCGAAGGGGCGCAGCAGGCGATCGATCGGATCGGTTCGCGGCATGGTCGGCCCTCCTTCAGGCGCGTCCCGCATCGGCGCGGGCGAGATGTCCGGCGTCGGCCATCCAGCGGATCAGATCCCGGTACGACCGTTCGGCCGGGATCGGTTCGCGGCCGAGCGCCGCGCGGGCGATGCGGTCGTCGATCGGGACGCTGCGCGTCAGGACCTCCGCCGCCTCGAAAGTGAGCGTCACGTCGCGGCCAAGGCGCTGGGCGAGATCGCCGCAGCGGCCGAGCAGCCGCATCGCAAAGCCCGGCAGGGCGAGCGCCCGGACCGAATGGCCCGTGATCCGCTCGAGCAGCGCGCGGTATTCGGCGTGGGTGAGAAAGAACGACGGCGCCATCACCCGCGACGGCGCGACACGTCCGGCGAAGATCGCGACGACGAGCGCGGCGAGGTCGCGGACGTCGGTGTTCGGCAGGCCGCCCTCGGTGACGAGCGCCCGGCGGGTTCGCAGCGCCGTCGCGACGTTCTGCGGGCCGATCGAGAAGGTCGGATCGAAGGGGCCGTGGACGGCGGCGGGATAGACGATCGTGATCGGCGCGCGCGATTGGAGGTCGCGGGCGATCGCCTCCGCCTGCGCCTTCGTGATCGCGTACATCGAGCGCGGATGGGCGACCGAATCCTCGGCCGTCATGACCGGCCCGCGCGGGGGGAAGAGCGCGAGCATGCTCGAGAGATGGACGATGCGCGCCAACCCCGCGTCCGCCGCCGCCTCGAGCACGCTGCGCGTCCCCTCGACGTTCGTCCGCTGCAGCAGCGCCGCGTCGGCGCGCGCGGGCGAGAAGAGACCCGCGCCGTGGACCAGGCCCTCCCGCCGGGCGAGCGCGCGACGCAGGGATTCGGGATCGGCGAGATCGCCGGCGACGATCTCGATGTCCCTCGCCGATCGGCCGAGGGGCTGCAGCGCTGCCTCGACCTTCCCGGCACTGCGGGCGAGGACCGCGACTTCGTGGCCCACTTCCAGCAGCGCCGCGGTCGCGTGGCAGCCGATCAGGCCGGAGGCGCCAGTGACGAGGATTCGCATGCCGGCGTTCGCCCCCTCAGACGATCGGGCCGAACCAGGCCGTCCAGAGATCGATCAAGAGAAGGCTGATGGCTCCGACTGCGCTCGCCTCGATCCCGCAGCGCGCGAGGGTCCAGCGCGGCTCGCTCATCTCCTCGTCGAGGCGATACAGGATCGGGAAGCTCGCCACGAAATAGAGCGCATAGCAGATGGAGCCGTATTTCAGCATCGAAGAGAGATCTTCGTACCAGACGTTCGCGGAGGCGGCGCCCGTGATGTAGAGGCGCGTCTCGGCCCAGGCGAAGAAGAGCGCGGCGACGCCGACGATGACGACCCAGGCCGCTCGCCGCATCGGCAGCGACCAGGCGGTCGTCATCGTGCGCACGCGGCGCATGCAGACGATCGCGATCGTGTGGTAGACGACGAAGAAGGCGACGGCATTGAGGTACATGCCGGGCGGCACCTTCTTGTACTCCGCGAGCGCCGTGGCCTCGTCCGGGCCGACGAGGGCCGAGTCGAAGTAGAGCGTCACGTGGTCGAAGCGGTAGCGCATGCCGAGGACGTCGAAGAAATACTCGCTGTGGAAGTAGGTCGCGTAGAAGACCCAGATGAACATGAAGACGTTGAACTTGAACCAGTAGCTCTCGTACCAGCGAACGCCGGAATGCCGGCGCAGCCAGGCCGGCAGCAGGATGCAGTACGGGATCCACATCCCCGCGTTCTGGACGACGTGCCAGAAATTGCCGACGTCGAGCCAGCCCATCGACTGGACGACCGCGTTGTAGGCGAAGAAGACGGGCACGAAGGTCAGGAAGAACTTCTCGGCCCAGGCCTTGTCGGGGTTGGTCGAGAACCAATGCGCTCGCGTCGTGGTCATGACCTGCTCCTCTCGTTCGGCGTTCGGCGGTCGCCGTCCGATCGGCGGCGATCCGGACCACGCCGGGTCCCGGCTCGGCTGCGGCGCGATCGTATCCGCCGTGACTACCGAAGTCACGGCCGCAGCGACGGCTGCCTTCACGGCCCGCCGACCGCGCACCGCTGGATCGAGGCGATCGAATGGTCCGGCGCGAGGGTGATCGTCCAATCGGCTCGCCCGGGGAGGTCCGCAACCAGATCGAGGGTGATCCGCTCGAAATGGGCGACGAAGCGCGCGACCGCCGCGGCATCGAGTCGCCGATCGACGGGGCGCTCGGCTTCCTGCGCGAGCCGCCAGCGCCGAACGGCATCGAGGTCGGGAACGCGCAGGAAGATCAGCGACTCCAGCTCGCGCCAGAGGTCGGCATAACCCCGGGCGAGCTCCGCATTCGCATGTCCTCGCCAGACCCCGTCTGCGTCCTCTTCGCGCTCGAGGCGATTGCACGGGCTCGCGAGCGCCGCGTCGCCGACGGGCTTCGCCCCGACGCACCAGCCCTCGAGCAGGACGAGATCGAAGGGGCCCATCTCGCGCCGGGTCCCCACGCGGTCGTCGCGGCCCTTGTCGAAGACCGGCATCTCGACGTCCCCCGGTCCGCCGAGCGCGAGCAGGTGCTCGCGGCAGAGCGCAACGTCGTGGGTCCCGGGCGGACCGCGGGTCTCGAAGAGGGGGTGGACCCGACCTGCGAGGGCGAGTCGCTCTCGCCGGGGCAGGTAGTAGTCGTCGAGCGCGACCACGCAGGCACGCAGGCCATTCTGGGCGCATGCTTCCACGACGAGCCTCGAGAGCGTCGACTTGCCCGCGCCCTGCCCGCCTGCGAGCCCGATCCGCCGCAGGCCACGCGCTCGGGCATCGTCGGCCAGAAGGCGGGCGAGCGCTCCGAAATCCCGATCGATCGCCCGCATCCGACGCCGCCCCCGCTCATGCTCGGCGCGCGATGCTAGCGTCGGGCGTCCGGACGGGACTCGCTTCCGGCGGTTGCCGCCGTCTCGCGTCCGCCTGCCCCCTGGTCGTGGCCGCACGCCGACCCGACGAACACGGAGAAGCTGCATGACGATTCGCGCTGGATTCATCGGACTCGGCAACCAGGGCAAGCCCATCGCGGCTCATCTCGCGCCCCGCGGCCTCGCGACGACGGTCTACGACATCGCGCCGGGCCCCGTCGCCGAGCTCGTCGCCGGCGGCGCGAAGGCCGCGAAGACGCCGAAGGAGGTCGGCCAGAACGCCGACGTCGTCGGTATCTGCGTCCCCGAGGACGACCACGTTCGCGCCGTCGTCTTCGGCGAGAGCGGCTTGCTCGCCGGCCTGCAGAAGGGCGGCGTGATCCTGATCCACAGCACCGTCCTGCCCGAAACCGTCGAGGCCGTCGCCAGCGCCGCATCCAAGCAGGGCATCGACGTGCTCGACGCCTGCGTCACCGGCGGCGCAGACCGCGCCGCGGCGCGGCGCCTGGTCTACATGATCGGCGGCCCCGGAGCGACGCTCGCCCGGGTCGAGCCCTATCTCGCGGCGACGACCGACGCGCCCTGGATCCATGCCGGCCCGCTCGGCTGCGGCGCGAAGCTCAAGCTCTGCAACAACTTGAACACCTACATCCTGTTCGCGGCCGCGAGCGAGGCCGTCCGGCTCGCCCAGGCGTCGGGCCTCTCGCCCGAGGTCCTCGAGCAGGTCGCGCGCGCGAATGGGCAGTTCACCGACATGACGCTCGGCTTCCTGGCGACGAAGAAGTTCCCGGACGAGGTGCTGGGGAGCCCCAACTTCCAACAGCTGATGCGGAACCATACGAACATCGCCGAGAAGGATCTCGCCTGGGCGCTCGCGCTCGCGAAGAAGTCCGATGTCTCGCTGCCCGTCGGTGCCCTGGTCTCGCAGCTGATGGCGGGAATCTACGGCGTCCGGGACACGCAGAAGCTCTGAAGCCCCCCGACCGACCCGGGGATCGCGCGGCGGGCAGCGCTCAGCGCCGCTGTGCTGCGGCCGGCTCCCCTGCCCGGCGCGACAGGCGGCTCATCCTCTCGGGCCCGAGCAGCAGAACCTCGACGTCGCCCCGGGCGCGCACGCTCTCGATCAGGAGGTAGGCCGTCAGAAAGAATCCGCCGAAGAAGAACGCGATTGCCCCGAGCGCCAGCCCAGCCGGCGAGAATCCGTTCCGCCAGGCGACCCACAGTCCGGAGAGCGAGAGCAGGGACATGAAATCGAGATTGAACTGGCCCGGCCAGCCGAGCTTCGCGATGTCGCCGAAGAAGATCGGCAGCAGACCGAGACCGTGCTCGGCAGCGACGATCGCCGTATAGAGCGCGATGCAGGCCCACCATCCGACGAGCAGGACTCGAAACACCATCACCGCAACGGTCCTCCCCCTGCACATCCGCCGGCCGAAGCGCGCAGACCCTCCGGCCCGTCCGGGTCCGGGTCCGGCCCGGCCGATGCCGATGCCGATGCCGATGGACGCCTAGCGTCTACGCCCGACCCGCGC
>CAUJGH010000098.1 GCA_963169575.1 Myxococcota bacterium
GCGCTCGATCGCCTGGCAGGCGAGCTGGAACTCGGTGTCGGGCGACTGCCCGTGCTTGTAGTAGGTGGTCTCGCCGACACCGGCGACGACGGCTTTGCCTTGCATGGGGTACGGGCTCCTGATCCAGAGGGCGGTGGGCCCTCGCCGGGGCGGGGGGCTGGCGCGACGGTAACGCGTCGGAATCGGGGGTGCGATGCGGGCCCAGGCGGGGGGTACTCGGAGTTTCCGGAGATAGCTTCAGTCGGCCTCGTCGCCGACGTACCGCTCGATCAGCCGTCGGTCGAAGGCGCCCGGCCGAGCGTCCAGATAGCGACGAAGCATCTCGCGTGAACGATCGAGCTCCCCCGTATCGCGCAGGAAGAGTCCGAGCGCTCGGAGCGCGTCCGGATCGTTCGGGCCGAGCTCGGCGGCCCGGTGCAGGTCCTCGCCGACCCGTTCGGAGAGGCGATTACCTGAATCCTGCTCGGCCGTGATTCGAGCGCGCAGGGCATAGGCGCGCCCGGAGTCGGGGAGGCGTTCGAGATGGAGATCCACGAGGGCGGCCGCGGCGGCGATCCGATCAGCCTCGAGTTCGATTTCGGCGGCTCTCAGGCGGCAGGCGTCCATACCGCGCTCGAAGGCTTCCCGCTCGATGCGGCCGCCGGGATTCGCAGTGCGCCGGAGTAATCGCTCGAGATCGGCGAGTCGGCTCGCGGGGTCGTCGTGGCTGCTCCAGTCGAGATTGAAATCTTCCTTGTCGTGGTCTTCGCGAAAGACGTGCTTCAAGGCCGGCGCCGCTTCGCGCACGTCGTAACCCGCCTTCTCCATCAATGCGACCGCACCGCGATCGGCTTCGGCCTCGCGTCGACGCGAGAAGCGCATGCGTTCGACGAGGGAGTCGGAGCTGGCACGGTAGCGGGCGGCGAGCAGGGAATGGCGTCGCGTCACGTGCAGGATCTCGTGGGAGAAGACGAATGCCAGCTGGGCCTCGTTGTCGAAGGTCACGAGCAGCGGGAGCGAGACGAGGATCGTACCGTCCGGCAGGGCATAGGCGTTGTCCGCAACGTCCTCCATCACGAAGATGCGGAACTCCGGACCGTCTTCGGGAAGCACTGGCGTCAGGCGTGCGAGGATGCCCAGCAGATACGTCTCGAGGGATTCGTTCGTGAAGACGATCTTCTTCTCGCGAGCCGTTTCCAGGGCCTTGCCAGCCCGCTCCCAGAGCGCCTGCTCGTCCGGCTCGATTCGGGGAGCGGTACACGAGACCGCATCCCAGGCCTCGATCGATGGTGTTCGAGGAGCCCCGAGGCTGCAGCCCGCGACGCAGGCGACGATCAGGACGGAAGACGGTCCAAAACGCAGGGGGATCATTCCGGATCGGATCCCGTTTCGCTGATTCCAACCGTGGAGGACCGCTTGGATTCGAGCTGGTAAAGCTCGAATCCGATCGCCGATTGGACCGCATCCGCCAGGACCTGCCGATCGCGGAGCCAGCGATCCTCGGGCAGCAGGTCCTTGTCGCGCGAGTAGCTGAAGTCCATCAAGGGCTCCACACCCGCCGTGCGATAGAACTCGTTCTGCCAGCGGAGGTCCGTCACGCGAATCCAGAGCGATAGCGCCGGAACCCATCCATGCTCCGAGATGTAGGCACCGATCACGGCGCTCGTGAAGAGGCGTGTCGCGATGCGCGCCGCGGAATTGACCCTTGCCTTCTGCCCATCCCAGATCGCATGGGTGCCGTCGTACCATGCCAGGACCTGATGGAGCCCGATCTTCATCATCCTGGTGCAGCCGAGCGATTCGCGCAGGGTCGCTTCCGTGTCGTCGCGGAAGATCGACTCGAGGCGGTGGTCGACGCGGCCGTCGAGCGGATCGAAGATGGCGCCCGAACGTGCATCGATCCGCTTCAGGACCGGCTCGACGTCAGAACTGACAACCACCTCGAATGCTTCGGCTTCGAGCCGCCGAGCGACGACTTCCTCGAAGATCTGTCGCCTTTCGTCGTCCTTCGCGAACGGCAGATGGGCCGGGACCATGCAGATCCGCTCGGCCGCCGCGAGCGGAACGAACGCCATGCAACAGGCGAACGACACCAGGAAGGAACGGATCCCCCTGGCCATCGATTTCGAGTCGCGGGCTTGCGAGCACCTCATGGTTCCAGGTTAACATGCGAGGGTGACGAGCAACCCCTCGCTCCTGTGGTCTCGAGTCCGGATCCGCTCGCGCGGGACCTTCTCACTCGGGATCGCGCTCGCTCTCGCAGGCTGCGCAACGCCGACGCCGCCGGGCGAATCCGTCGTCGAAGGAGTCCCTGCGAACGTGGAGACCGTCGCCCTCGCGGCTTTTCATTCCTCGGTCGCAGACATCGAGCCCGAACGGGTCGAGGAGGCGTTCGAAGGACGATTGACCGAGCGACTGACGGGCTGGGGCATCGAGGTCATCCCGTCTTCGGTCTGGCGACGGATCTGGCGGCGCTATGCCGAGGATGTGGGGGGGATCTACGACCGATCATCGGGAGAGGCGGACGAGCAGAAGTTCGCGGTGGTCCGCGAGGCCGTCTACCGGGACCTCGTGGAGAACCACTCCGCGGACGCGATTCTCTACGTCGACGTCAAGCTCGTCGAGGACTACGGCGTTCGAGCGCTCCCGCAGGTCTGCGGTGAAACGGTGACTCCCTACTGGCCTGGGGGCTGGGCGGATCATTCGCAGGCGCCGAATCCGGCGACGATGGTTCGTTCTTCATGCCTGGTCGGCATCCTCGTCGATCCGGGCGGCAAGAGCCTCTTCGGGCGGCAGGCCGGAATCGAGGGAATGGAGACCTACGACGTCCAGACACGAGCCGTCCGCCCGCCCGAGCGCGTCTTCCTGAACGGCGAGAGGCTCGATGAGGCGACTGCGGTCGTACTCGCCCCCTTCGCGCGCCCTGCGCGACCGGAGAGCGACGCGAAAGAGAGCCCGTCCGACGTCACGCCCACGGATCGACCATGACCTT
>CAUJGH010000099.1 GCA_963169575.1 Myxococcota bacterium
AGCGCGAGGCCGAGCGCGCAGGGGCAGGTCGCGACCAGAACGGACAACGTCGTCCAGATCGCGCGCTCCGGCGCGATCCAGCTCCAGACGAGGAAGTTGATCGCCGCGACCGCGAGCACGGCGACGACGAAGACCGAGCCGACCCGATCGGCGAGGCGCGCGACCGGCGAGCGCTCGGACTGCGCCCGCAGCGCGAGCCGCAGGATCGAGGCCAGCGTCGTCTGATCCCCGACCCGGGTCGCCTCGATCAGCAGCGGCGAGGAGACGTTGATGCTGCCCGCGACGACTGCCGCCTCCCGCGCCACCGCGCGCGGCCAGGGCTCCCCGGTCAGCAGCGCCTCCTGGACCGCGCTTTCGCCCTCGAGCACGCGGCCATCCGCGGCGATCGTCTCCCCGGGCCGAACCCGGAAGCGATCGCCGACGACGAGCCGCTCCGCCGGAACGACGCGCTCGCCCTCTGCCTCCACGCGGCGTGCGATCGCCGGCGAGGACTCGGCGAGGCTCCGCGTCAGAGAGCAGGCGCGCTGGCGGATCCGCTGCTCGAGATAGCGGCCGACCCCGAGAAAGAAGATGAACATGCAGATCGACTCGAAATAGACCTCGCCGACGCCGAAGAGCGTCGCGTAGACGCTGACGAGATAGGCGAAGCCGATCGCCAGCGCGACGGGCACGTCCATGCCGGGACGCAGGATCTTCAGCTCCCGCCAGGCCGCCTCGAAGAACGGGCGCCCGGCGACCAGCACGACCGGCGTCGCGACGAGGAATCCCATCCAGCGCATGAGCGCGACCGAGCCCGCCTCGATCCCGTCGAAGGCGCCGACGTAGAGGCCCATCGCATACGTCATGACGTTCATCGCCCCGAGCCCCGAGACGCCCAGGCGAATCAGGGCCGAGCGATTCTCCTCGCGCTCGAGCGCGGCCGCCTCGCTCGGGCGATCGGGTCGCGACGCGAAGCCGATCTCGGCGAGGCGCAGGACGACGGCGCGAAGGGACGTCCGCGCGGGATCGAAATCGACGACGACGCGGCGCTCGGGCAGCGCGACGCGACAAGCCTCGACGCCGTCCAGACCCGCGAGATGCGACTCGATGACCCACGTGCAGGCCGCGCAGCTGAGCCCCTCGACGAGGAGCCCCACGGAATGACCGCCCGTTCCGTCCGCCTCCCGGATCACGTACGACGCCTCGATCTCGGGCGTCTCGAGCGCACCGTTCGCGTCGCGCACTGCCTCGAGGGTCCGCGCCGGCGCGCCGGGAAACGACGCCCGTCGCCGATACCACTCCGAGAGCCCCTGCGCCTCGAGCATCTCGGCGGCGGCGCGGCAACCGATGCAGCACATCGGCCGGAGCTCGCCGAGCACTCGCGCCGCGAGCCGCGTCCCATCCGGGATGTCGAGCCCGCAGTGGAAGCAAGCCTCCGGCTGCGGCGCGACGGCGGCGAGACTCATCGCGGCGATCCGGGCTCGTCCGGGCCCGAATCGCGGGGCTTCGGCGCTCCGCTCTCCGGCGCGACTGCCCCGATTCCCTCTGCGATGCGGACATCGACGTCCGCATGGCGATAGGCGATCGCGACGGTCGCGAGACTCGCGGCGATCGAGACGGCCATCAAGACGGCGATGAACACGGGCCAGAACTGGACGAACCAGGGCGCGCCGATCGGTGCCGGCGCACCGGGCGTGCGGGGGAGCGGAGAGCTCATGGGGTACTCCTCGTCGGAAGATAGAAGCGACTCGCCTCGTCGATCGCGATCTCTTCGCCCTCGGCCGCATCGTCGGCCACGCTCCGGAGGCCGAAGCGAACGTCGCTGGTCGTCGCCTTCTCCGCCTGCTCGCCGTCCAGCACGAGTCGGACCGGGACGGAAGCCAGTGATCCGGCCGCGACCTCGATGACCTCCGGTCCGACGTAGGCGAGCGGGAGATCGCTCGCGACCACGACCCGATAGTCGTGCGGCTCGGCCGCGCGATTCTGGATCCGCAGCGTATAGACGTTCTCGACCTCCCCGTCCCAGCGTTCGCGATACAGGCGATTGCGGTCGCGGATCACCGTCAGGTGGACCGGCGTGCGATGGTCCAGCGCGAACGAGAAGACGCCGACCAGCACCAGGATCACGGACGAGTAGCCGATCAGGCGCGGGCGCAGGATGTGCACCTTCGTGCCGGCCTGCCGGTTCTGGGAGGTGTAGTCGATGAGCGTCTTGCCGTAGCCGATCGAAGCCATCACGTCCGTGCAGGCATCGATGCAGGCGGCACAGCCGATGCACTGGTATTGGAGCCCCTTGCGGATGTCGATGCCGGTCGGGCAGACCTGCACGCATTTATGACAGTCGATGCACGCCCCGAGCCCCTCCGCCTGATAGTCCGCGTCCCGGCGCCGATGGCCGCGGGGCTCGCCGCGCGCCTCGTCGTAGCTGATGATCAGCGTGTCGCGATCGAACATCACGCTCTGGAAGCGCGCGTAGGGACACATGTGGAAGCAGACCTGCTCGCGCAGCACGGCCGAGCCGACGAAGCTTCCGAGCGCCGGCAGCAGGATCACGACCTTCTCCCACTTCGTGAGGTCGAAGCGGAGGATCCGCGGCAGCAGCTCGCGCAGATCCTCGAAGTAGCCGAGGAACGTGATCGAGATCGAGAGCGCGATCGCGGCCCAGATCGTCAGCTTGAGAGCCTTCTTCGCGATGCGTTCGAGCGTCCAGCCGCCGCGCTCGAGCCGCATGCGCGCCGTGCGATCGCCCTCGATGAAGCGCTCGATCGTGAAGTAGACGAAGGTCCAGACCGTCTGCGGACAGGCCCAGCCGCAAAAGACGCGCCCGGCCGCGACGGTGACCGTGAAGAGCAGGAGCGCCGCGATCAGCATCACCCACGCCAGCAGCACGAACTCCTCGGGCACGAAGGTCGTCCAGAAGACCGTGAACTGGCGATGGGTGAGGTCGAAGCGGACGCCGGGATAGCCGTTCCAGCGCAGCCACGGATTCACGTAGAAGACGACCACGAGCACGGCGAGCACCACCCGCCGCCACGTCTGCCAGCCCCCGCTCACCCAGAGCGGATGGATCCGCTTCCAGCGCTCGTAGAGACTGACCTTCTGGCTCGGCGGCGCAGCCGGGCCGGAAGGCGTCGCGGTCGTGGTCGGCGAAGTCGCGGTCATTCGGTCTCCGTGGCTCCCGTCGCCTCGCCCTGCGCCGAGAGCGAGAGCACGTAGGTGGCGACCAGATGGATCTGCTCCGGCGTGAGGATCGCCTGATGGGCGGGCATCTGGTTCGCGAGGCCCATCTCGAGGGCGCGGCGGATGTCTTCCGGCCGGCCGCCGTGGAGCCAGACGTCGTCGGTCAGGTTGGGCGCCCCGATCGCGGTATTGCCGGTGCCGCTCGCCTGATGGCAGGCGCTGCAGATCATCGCGAACTGCGCGGCGCCCCGACTCGCCGCTGCGGCGTCGTGGTCGCGACCGGAGAGCGAGAGGGTGTATTGAACGACGTCCTCGACTCCGGCCTCTCCGCCGAGCACCATCGCGAGTGCCGGCATGACGCCGTTGCGGCCGTGCGTGATGGTCTGGACGACCGTCTCGGGCCCGCCGCCATGGATCCAGTCCTCGTCCGTCAGGTCGGGGTAGCCGCGGTTGCCGCGGGCATCCGAGCCGTGACAGGCGGCGCAGTTGTTGGCGAAGATCCGGCTGCCCATCGCGACGGCCTGGGGCTCGCGCACGAGCTCCGGGATCGCGACGGCCGCGTAACGCTCGAAGAGCGGTCCGAAGCGATCTCGCGCCTCGGCGACCTCGCCCTCGTGCTGGCCCGCGGAGGACCATCCGAGCACGCCCTCGAACGAGCCGAAGCCCGGATAGAGGACGAGATAGCCGGCCGAGAACGCGATCGTCCCGATGAAGAGCCAGGTCCACCACGCAGGCAGCGGATTGTTCAGCTCCTCGATGCCATCGAAATCGTGCCCGGTCGACTGGCCCTTGGCTTGCGGGTCGATCTGCACGCTGCGATTCGCGAACAGCAGCCAGGCGCAGCCGACGACGTTCGCGAGGATGAGAACGATGACGTAGAAACTCCAACCGCCGCTCATGCCGAGGCCCCCCTTTCCTCACGCTGCCCGGCGACCGGCCCTGCGGGTCGCCTTTCGCTTCCGCTCGCGAGCTCGCCCTCTTCGAAGACGAGCAGCGCATCGCGCTCGAAGCGCTCGCGGCTCCCGGGCCGGTAGGCCCACCAGCAGATCCCCATGAACGTGGCGAGACTGATCAACGCGATCAGTCCGCGAACGAGACCCTCGTCGATCACGGAACGTCCCTCCGCAGATGCGTGCCGAGCTGTTGCAGGTAGGCGATCAACGCCGAGATCTCGCTCTGACCGGCGACGGCAGCCTGTGCACCGGCGATGTCCTCGTCGGTATACGGCACACCGACCGTCCGCAGGCCGCGCATCTTCGCCGCCGTCTGCGCGCCGTCGAGCTGGCTCGTCTCGAGCCAGGGAAAGCCCGGCATGTTCGACTGCGGCACGACCGAGCGCGGATCGACGAGATGGGCCCGATGCCATTCGTCGCTGTAGCGCTTGCCGACCCGCGCGAGATCCGGGCCCGTCCGCTTCGATCCGAACAGGAAGGGATGGTCCCAGACCGACTCGCCCGCGAGCGAATAATGCCCGTAGCGCTCGGTCTCCGCGCGCAGCGGCCGGATCATCTGCGAATGGCAACCGACGCAGCCCTCGCGGATGTAGAGATCGCGACCCTCGAGCTCGAGGGCCGTCAGCGGACGCAGGCCCGGAATCGGCTGGACGACCGCATCCTGGTAGAAGAGCGGCACGATCTCCGCCAGACCGCCCAGGCTGATCACGGCGATGATGCCCGCCAGCATGAGCCCGATGTTCTTCTCGACGACGTCGAAGTTCATGCCCGACCTCCCGCGACTGCCGCGACTCCTGCTTCGTTCGCGACCGGTCCCGCCTTCGAGATCGTCCGCGCGACGTTGTATGCCATCACCAGCATGCCGATGAAGAAGACGGCCCCGCCGAGCAGACGGCCGACGTAGAACGGCCAGGTCGCCTCGAGCGATTGAACGAAGGTATTGGTCAACGTCCCATCCTCGTTCACCGCACGCCACATCAGCCCCTGCATGACCCCCGCGATCCACATGTTCACGACGTAGAAGATCACGCCGATGGTCGAGAGCCAGAAGTGCAGGTTGACGAGACCCGTGCTGTACATCTTCGTCTGGCCGTACATCCGCGGAATCTGGTAGTAGAGCGAGCCGATCGTCATCATCGCGACCCAGCCGAGCGCGCCGGAGTGGACGTGGCCGATCGTCCAGTCGGTGAAATGCGACAGCGCATTCACCGTCTTGATCGACATCATCGGGCCCTCGAAGGTCGACATGCCGTAGAACGAGAGCGCGACGACCATGAAGCGGATGACCGGATCGTCGCGCAGCTTCTCCCAGGCGCCCGAGAGCGTCATGATCCCGTTGATCATCCCGCCCCAGGACGGCGCGAGCAGGATCAGCGAGAAGACCATGCCGACGGACTGGACCCAGTCGGGCAGCGAGCTGTAGTGCAGATGGTGCGGACCGGCCCACATGTAGACCGAGATCAGCGCCCAGAAGTGCACGACCGAGAGGCGGTAGGAATAGACGGGCCGTTCGGCCTGCTTCGGCACGTAGTAGTACATCATGCCGAGGAAGCCCGCGGTCAGGAAGAAGCCGACCGCATTATGGCCGTACCACCACTGCACCATCGCGTCGATCGTCCCCGCGTAGGCCGAGTACGACTTGACCGGGCCGACCGGGATCGCCGCGCTGTTGACGATGTGGAGCACGGCGACCGTCGCGATGAAGGCGCCGTAGAACCAGTTCGCGACGTAGATGTGATGCGTCTTGCGCTTCACGATCGTGCCGAAGAAGACGACGGCGTACGCGACCCAGACGACCGCGATCAGGAGATCGATCGGCCACTCGAGCTCGGCGTACTCCTTCGAGGTCGTGAGGCCGAGAGGCAGCGTGATCGCCGCGGAGACGATGACGAGCTGCCAGCCCCAGAAGACGAAGCGGGCGAGCCCCGGCGCGAAGAGCGTCGCGCGACTCGTCCGCTGGACGACGTAGAGCGACGTCGAGAAGAGCGCGCAGCCGCCGAACGCGAAGATGACGGCGTTCGTATGCAGCGGTCGCAAGCGCCCATAGCTGAGACAGGGAACGCCGAAGTTCAGCTCGGGCCAGGCGAGCTGGGCGGCGATGACGACGCCGACCAACATTTTCACGATGCTCCAGACGACCGTCATCAATGCGAACTGCCGCACGACGACGTCTTCGTAGCGGGGCACGCCTGCCGGCCCCTGCTCGATCGACACGCTCGACATCCAACCCTCCGATCTCGGGGCATGACGCCCATCTGGCGCGCGCTTCGCCCGGCCGAGGACTCCCCGGCCCGCCTTTTCGCGGCGCGTGCGAATCGCTGCCTCGCACGCACGCTCTCATGAAGACGCAACCGCCGTGCCACCCGTGGGCTCGCCCGGTGCAGCGAATTGTTCAGCGCGGCGAAGCACCCGGATCCGGCCACGCAGGGCGGAATCGAGCGATGCGAGCAAGCGTGGGGCCGATCGATGCGGTGGATGCGATCGCGATGATTCGCGACGCGGTGTCGCGGAATGTCCCATTTCACCGGTCGACCGGGGCCTGCGACCTCGCGCAGCCTCGTCGCCTCCAGATCATCGCGCGCACGGGCGCGGCACGCCTCGTGCAATCACCCCTCATCGAATGGGTTCGAATGGTCCGGGGTCGCATGGCCCCATCGGGTCGAAGACGGACCGCGCGTCGGTCCCCCACCGCATCAGGAGACAGGAGCCATGGCGGACGAGAAGCAGGCGACGGGCGGAGGCCAGAGCTCCGCAGGGAATCGACGCACCGTATTCAAGGGTGCGCAGCTCTTCGATGGCGAAGGCCCCGCGAAGCCCGCGATGACGGTGATCGTGCGCGGCGAGCGGATCGAGTCCGTGGCGCCCGATGCGGCCTATCAACCGCGCCCCGGCGACGAGGTCCACGAGCTGGCCGGGCGCACGCTGATGCCCGGCATGGTCCAGACGCATTTCCACTCCCATTTCGGGGCCTTCGGCGACGGCGTTCGCGCCCCGGCCCTCGGGCTCGAGGCGGCGCCGCCCTATCTCAGCATGCTGGCGGCCCACAACGCCGAGCTCGCCGTGCAATGCGGCTTCACCGGCGCGATCGGCTCCAGCAACGCCCATACGATCGACGTCAGCCTCAAGGAGGCGATCCAGGCGGGCTTCGTGAAGGGCCCGCGCTATCTCGCCGGCTCGCGCGAGATCATCACGACCGGCGAGTACTCCGATTACGCCAACAACCGCAACTACTTCATGGCCCTCGGCGACACGGGCCTCACCTTCGCCGCCGACGGCGTCGACGGCTGGCGCCTCGCCGGCCGCATCGAATCGGGGCGTGGCTGCGACGTCGTGAAGATCTCGGCGGCGCCGGGGCATGGCTCGATGCCGGTGCGCGACATCCTCTGCCCGACGCGCGAGGAGCTGCGGGCCCTCGTCGATGCGGTCCACAAGAACGGCAAGCGCGTGCGCGCCCATGCCCCTTCGAAGACCGCGATCCTCGAATGCGCCCGGGCCGGTGTCGACATCATCGACCATGCCGATCGGATCGACGCCGAGTGCATCGAGGCGATCCTCGACCACAACTGCACCGTCGTCCCCAGCATGCTCTGGAGCGAGCGCTTCCTCGGCATTGCCGAGCCCTGGGATCACGACGCGACCCCCCTGCCGATCAGCGAAGGCTTCCCCGAGACCCCCGCCGAGGTCCACGCCAAGATCCGCGCGGTCCGCGAGGACTACGAGTACACCTGCCGCGCGATGCCCGAGGCCGCGCGCGCCGGCGTCCGCATGGTCGTCGGCGACGACTACGGGACGCCGATCATGCCCCACGGCGACTACATCCCGGAATTCGAGCTCTACGTGAAGAAGCTCGGCATGGCGCCGATCGAGGTCCTGCGCTGGGCGACGAAGAACGGCGCCGAGGCGATGGGGCTCGGGAGCGAGACGGGGACCATCGCCGCCGGCAAGCTGGCGGATCTCGTGGTCGTCGACGGCGATCCGCTGATCGACGTCGCCTGCCTCGCGAACCGCGACAACCTGCGGGTCATCCTGCTCGGCGGACGGGTCATGAAGGACTCGCTCTGCCGGGGAGCCTGCGCGTGAGCCGGGAACGCGAGCTGGCCTCGGCCGCCCTCGAGCAGCTGCTCGAGTCCGCGCGTGCCGAGGCGATTCCGGGCGACGTGGTCGGGCGGGCGCTGCTCGCCCGGCTCGTCGAGGAATGGCTCGCTCGGCGCTCCTGGCGCGACGTCGCGAGCGAGCTCGTCTTCGTCGCCGATTCCCTCGACCCCGAAACGGAATTCCAATTCATGCGGCCCTAGGCCGCGCGACCCGAAAGAAGGAGAGATCATGGTCCGTTACAACCCGCTCATGCCGGAGATCCTCGAGGATCCCTACCCGATCTACAAGCAGCTCCGCGACGAGGCCCCCGCCTACTACGTCGAGGAGTTCGATTGCTGGGCGCTCTCGCGCTTCGACGACATCTGGGAGCAGAGCGGCGACAGCGATTCCTACTCCGCCGCCCTGCGCGGGACGACACCCTGCCATCTGATCACGAAGCAGCAGACCGTCTTCCCGAGCGTCAACATGATGGATCCGCCGGAGCACGTGCAGAACCGCGCGCTCATCTCGGGCGCCTTCAAGCCCCGACGTGTCGCGTCGCTCGCGCCCGTCGTCGAGGAGATCGTCCGCAAGCACGCCAAGAGCCTCGAGTCGGGCACCCGCGTCGACCTCGTCAAGGACTACATCGCGAAGATCGCGATGGAGTCGGCCTGCGTGCTGCTCGGGCTGCCGATCGAGGACGCCGACCTCGTCTACAGCTACGTCACCCGCTATTTCGACCGCGCCCCCGGCAAGGCGGGCCTGACCGAAGATGGATTGAAGGCAGCCGCCGAGCTGAACGACTATCTCGGCGCGCTGATCCGCCATCGAAGGTCGCATCCGACCGCGGACGACGTGCTTCTCAATGCCTATCTGAACGCACGCTTCGACGGCAAGGGACTCCCCGACGACAACATCGCCTCGCAGATGGCGACGCTCGTCATCGGGAGCACCGACACGATGCCGAAGATCTACGCCTCGTTCGTGCTCGAGCTCTTCCGGGCGCCCGACCAGCGCCGGGAGCTCGTCGAGAATCCGGGCCTGATCCCGAACGCGTTCCGCGAGGGCCTGCGCTACGGCATGCCGACCCAATTTCTGGGACGGACGGTCGTGAAGCCGGTCCAGCTCCACGGCCATACGTTCAAGCCCGGCCAGGCGGTGATCTTCCTCTTCCCCTCGGCCAACCGGGACGAGCGGGAATTCGCCGATCCCGATCGCTTCGACATCCACCGCGAATCGAAGCGCATCCTGACCTTCGGCCACGGCAACCATTCCTGCCTCGGCATCCACATCGCCGCGCTCGAAGGCGAGCTGGCGACCCGCCACCTGCTCGCGCGCATGCCCGAGTACACGATCGTCGAGGGCGAGATCGAGCGCCTGAAGAGCGAGTTCGTCGCGGGGATCACCGGCCTGCCGGCGGTCGCTGGATGAGCGGCGGCGACGCGGCCGCAGCGGCGCCCGGATTCGGATCGGCAGAGGGTCTCGCGCTCCTCGAGGTGCTCGAGGCCCTCTCCGATTCGGAGTCGAAGATCGCGGACGCGATCTACCCGGTCTTCTTCGACCGGCGCCCCGACGCCCGCCCCCTCTTCGGCGTCCATGCGATCGCCGAGCGCGAGGAGATGATCCGCGAGACCTTCCGTTCGCTGCTGGCCCTCGCCGAGGCCGGGCCGCATCTCGCCGCCAACCTCGAGGCCCTCGGCCGCAGCCATTTCGAATACGGCGTCGCAGCCGACATGTACCCCGACTTCGTCGAAGCCTTCGTCGACGTCGCCGCGGCGGGCCTCGCGGACGAGCCGCGCGAAGTCCTTCGCCGCGGCCTCGCCTCCATCACGGACGCAATGCGGCGCGCCGGCGACGACGCTGCGCGCGAGCTGGCCGAACGGCGCAGCTAGAGCAGCGCGATCGGATTCACGGGAGAACCCGTCCCCCCCTCGATCCGCAGCGCCGCGATCGTGAGCTGGAACTCCCACTGCGAGAGCTCGCCGCAGGCCTTCATGAGATCGCCGAGGTTCAGGTTGTCCAGCAGGTGCACCCCCATCGCGACGAGCGTCACCTGATGGATCGGCATGCACCAGCCACTGTCGCCCGAGAGCGGGACGACGTCCGAGATGCAATCGCTGCCGAGCACGGCGACACCGCGCTCGTGGAGCCAGGGCAGACATTCATGGTGGAGCCCGGCGAGCCCCTGCTCGAGCGGATGCCAACGCCCCATCGCCTCGCGCCGCGCGTCACGGCCGGTCGCGACCAGCAGGATGTCGCCTTCGCGCACGCGCAGTCCCTGCTTCGCCTCCGCCTGCTCGAGCTGGTCCGGCGTGATCGCCGTCCCGGGCTCGAGCCAGGGCAATCCGAGCGTGCGCGGCATGTCGAGCAGCACGCCGCGGGAGACGATCCCGTCCCGCGCGCACATCACGCTGTTGCGCTTCGCGCCGGTGCTCTTCACGTCGGTGCCGGGGAAGCCGTTGTACATCTTGCCGTCGACGTGGACATGACAGAGCGCATCGAGATGCGAGGTCGCCATGCCGTGGAACGCGATGCCGACGAAATCGGAGGTCGTCTCGAGGCCGAGGTCCGGGACGAGGCAATCGTCGCCGCCGGCGATCATCATGTGGAGCGCCGGATGGGGATTGTCGACGGCAGGCTGGACCGCGAGCTCGTAGGCGCACGACACCGCGCGCCCGTGCCGGACACAGGCGGCCGCACGCTTGCGCACGTCGTTCGTGATGAGATTCAGCGCGCCCGCCTGATCTTCCTTGCCCCAGCGCCCCCAGTTCTTCACCTGCTCGAAGATCGCATCCATCCGCGCCCGAGTCGGCGCCGCGTACTGATCAGCCACTTTCGATTCTCCGTTCCCGACGTTTCGAGGTTCGGCCCGATGATGGCGCCGCGCGCCGCCCTCCACCACCCGGCCATCGATCGACCGGGCGCCCATCGGTTCGCCCGCCTCCGGCCCGAGCGCGCTCCTTGCTGCCGGCCCCGATCGCCCCGCCCTGCCCTTTCCTTCGACGCCGCTTCCGCGATACTCGGCCCGCGAATCGAAGACGGAAAGGAAAGTGCGCGATGAGAGTCCTCGTGATGGGCGGAACCCAGTTCAACGGCCTCGCGCTGGTCCACGACCTCGCGAACACCGGCCATGAGGTCGTGATCCTGAACCGCGGCAAGAGCGAGGCGAAGCTGCCGCTCGGCGTCGAGCGCGTCTATGCCGACCGGACCAAGCCCGACCAGATGCGCGAGGTGCTGCGCTCGGTCGACGTCGATGCCGTCATCGACGTGACCGCCTATCGACCCGAAGAGGTCGAGCTGATGGTCGAGATCTTCCGCGGCCGGATCGAGCATTACGTCTTCATCAGCTCGACCGTGATCTACGCCGCCTCCGACCTCCTCCCGATCACGGAGAACCATCCCGTCGAACGCGGCCCGGCACAGCAGGAATACGGCCGCAACAAGCTGCTCTGCGAGGACATCCTCGTGCGCGAGTGGCGCGAGAATCGCTTCCCGGCCTCGACGGTCTGCTTCTCGATGGTGATGGGCGCGGGCAACATCCTGCCCGACCGCGAGCAGCGGATGTTCCAGCGCCTGCTGCGCGGCCGCCCCGTTCTCATCCCCGGCAATGGCCGCATGCTCCAGCAGATCGGCCACGCCGACGATCAGGCCCGCGCGCTGCGCATGATGCTCGGCAACCCGAGGACCTTCGGTCAGCGCTACAACCTGACCGGCGGCGACTACTTCACCCAGGAAGGCTACGTCGACACCTTCTCCCGCATCCTCGACCGCCCCGCGAAGAAGCTCTTCATCCCGCCCGCGCTGATGAACGATCTCTGGGAGGGCCGGGTCGAGATCGAGATGCCGCGGACCCAGTCGAAGGCCGACACGCGCGGCAAGGAGAAGGCGGATCGGATCATGATCCACCGCTTCATGCTCACGATGCTCGTTCAGCAGATCGCTCCGAACATCCACTACTGGGATCGCAGCGCGATCTACTCCGTCGACAAGCTCCGCCGCCACGTCGGCTGGGAGCCCGAGCTCGACTTCGCCCGCTCGGTCGAGCGGACCTGGCGGTGGTACCAGGCCGAAGGCCTCGAAAAGACCCAGGAGTTCGACTTCGGCTTCGAGGACGAGCTGGTCAAGCTCGTCGGCTCGCGCTGACCGGCGCCCGGCGCTCCGGCTCACAAGACGCGCGCGGCGCGGAGCATCGGATGCGAATGGCTCGCCCTCGTGCCGAT
>CAUJGH010000100.1 GCA_963169575.1 Myxococcota bacterium
TCCCCCCGAACCCGAAACGCCGCGTGCCAGGCCGCGACGAGCTGCACGCTTGCCCCCGAGAGCCCGGCGCGCGTCGCCCGCACCTTCGAGAAGCTGATCGAAGGCGGCATGACCCTCCGCGTCGCCGGCGCCGCGCGGGGGCGCCCGCGCGGCCTGTTCGCCCGGGGTTATGCGCCGCGCTTCCGCTTCGAGATCTTCGGGACGCGCTTCTTCGTCTCGACGATCCGCCAGAACCCGGAGCTGCGCTTCTGCGTCGTCTGGGTCGTCCCGCCGCCGAAGCCCGGCCGCCGGCTCGAAGCCTTCGCGCGCATCTTCTACAAGGATCTCTCGCTGGTCTGGCGCGCCGCGTCGCACATGGCCTACGAGCGCGACGGCGCGCTCTGGATCGGCAAGGGCGCCGTGCGCGAGATCCGCGACGGCGACTACATCCAGCTCGAATCGATCGAGTCGACGACGGATCTGCCCCTCGAGATCCAGAACGCCCTCGAGGACTGCTCGCGCCGCACGAAGCGCACCCGCGCCGACGCGAAGATCCTGCCGCAGGTCCTGCGCGTCGCCCCGCCGAGCCGCGTCGAGCCCTTCGCCGACTTCACCGCCCCCCGCGCCCGCGCCGCCGCCGATCCGAAGAACCGGATCCACGGCGGCCGCTCCATCGCCCGCTTCCGCCGCCGCGGCGACCCGTCTTCGCTCGAATTCGCGAAGGGCTTCGAGCCCGATTTCGCCGGCGGCATCGTCGAGACCAACCGAACGAAGAGCCATCTCTACCACGGCGCGCTCCGCCGCTATCGCATCCTCTCGGTGAACCGGAAGATCCAATATCTCTTCATCCATGGCCCGAAGCACGTCTGGATCATCCCGCCGCAGGCCCTCTCGACCGAGCTCTCGAGCTTCGGCCTGCGCCTCGTCGACGTCGTCGCCGACGAAGACCTCTTCATCCCGGGCTACGAATACCATTACATGTATGCGGGGCAGGACCCGCCGGTGCTCTACAGCCAGATTCCGAAGGGCTATGCGGGCGAGTCGTGTCCGGACGACGAGAACAAGGCGGACGCGTCGCCCTGGCTCGAGGCGCTGCCGGTGATTCGGCGGTTTCGGAGGGAGGTGCTCGCGAAGAGCGCCCGGAAGCGCAATCGATGAGAGGCCTGCTTCCCTCGCTCGATCCTGCGTCCGGGCCGACGGTCTGCGCGGGCCGACTCCTGGCGGACGGTGCCGCACGAGGTCAGGGGCGACCTGCCACTTGCACGGCGAGCCACTCTTCCGCGATCTGAACCGCATTCAATGCCGCACCCTTGCGCAGGTTGTCGCCCGTCACGAAGAGCGCGATTCCCGATCTCACCGTCGGATCCCTGCGAATTCTTCCGACGAAGACCGGATCCCGCCCCGTGGCGTCGAGCGGATTCGGCACGTCCGTGACGACCACGCCGCGCCATCGCTGCAGGATCGCGGTCGCCGCCTCGGCGGTCAGCTCGCGTTCGAACTCCGCATGGATCGAGAGGGAGTGCCCCGTGAAGACGGGGACCCGAACGCAGGTGCTGGAGACGAGCAGCTCGGGGAGTTCGAGGATCTTTCGCGTTTCGTCACGGAGCTTCAGCTCTTCTTCGGTGTATCCGTCCTCGACGATGCGATAGTTGAGCGGAACGACGTTGAACGCGAGCGGAACCGCCCACTTCGCGGCCGCCGGAAATGCGATCGCCCCGCCGTCGTTCGCGAGTTCATCCTGTCGCCCGCCGACTGCATCGATCTGGCCCGAGAGTTCTTCGATGCCCTGCCGCCCGGCCCCCGAGGCCGCCTGATAGGTGCTCACGACGAGGCGCCGCAACCCGGCCGCATCGTGCAGGGGCTTGAGGACCGGAATCGCGACCATCGTCGTGCAATTCGGATTGGCGATGATGCCCTTCGGCCGCATTCGCAAGGCGTGCGCATTCGCCTCGGCAACCACGAGCGGCACGTCGGGGTCGCCTCGCCAAGCGGACGAGTTGTCGATGACGGTCGCACCGGCCGCGGCGAACTTCGGCGCGAGCCGTCTCGAGGTCTCGCCGCCCGCCGAGAAGAAGACGACGTCGAGCCCGTGAGGGTCGGCCCGAGCAGCATCTTCGACGGGGATCTCGCGATCGCGCCACGAACGTCGCGTCCCCGCCGAACGCTGGGACGCGAAGAACCGCATCGACGCGACCGGGAAGGCCCGCTCGGCAAGAATCGAAGACATCAGCTGACCGACGACTCCCGTCGCACCGACGATGCCGACGTTCAAACCGTCGTGCGAGCCATCGACTCCCGCCGAACGACTCTTCGGAGGGCTCGCATCGCCGGAGCCTGCGCTGCGGCGAGGGCCGATTCGAGGGGAGATCTGATCTTCGAGGCGACGAGGCATGGGATTTCTCCTGTTGCCCGGATCCGACGTTGCGGAGGGTCAGCAGGAGATGCCGCCCCTCCGATGACGGAAGGGCGGTTCGATGTCAGGCGTCCTCCCGATTACGGCGTGTCGAGAACCGTCGTCGGCGTGGACGTGAGGAAAGTCGACACGAGAACGGGATCGCCGAACGAAGCAAGCCGGATCGCGGATCCGCTCCGCGCTCCGGCGTATTGGCGGCATTTCGAGGTGGCGATCATTCGTGTGTCGACCATCGCGCGATCGTAGGGGGCCGATTTCCTCCCCGCAATGACGGCGCGCGAGCGCTTCCGAAAGCCCCGCAGATCAACGACCGGCTCCCTTCCGCTCCATCAACGTCACGAGGAATCCGAACCACTGCTCGGGATCGAGCACGAGCTGATGGACCGGCGTATGCGCCTCGGCCGCGTTGCCCTGCGTGCTGTCGTATTCGAAGAAGATCCGGTAGCCGCGGGCGAGCAGCCATTCGCGGGCGGCGTTCGCGTCCTCGATCTCCCAGACGAGCGGGCCGATCTGGCCGGCACCGTGCTCCGCGAGGCGCTGGGCGAAGGGGCCCTGGCCGTCTCGAGGCGCGACGAACTCGAGGCCGCCATCGAAATCCGTCGACGAGAGGACGGGCTGGCCTTCGATCGGGATCGGCTTCGGCAGCTTCAGGCCGAGCAGCGCGTTGAATTGTGCGACCGCGTCCTGGATCTGATCCTCGCGCACGATCAGCTCGACCCGATTGAAACCCTTGACCTTCATGGCTCGCTCCCTCTGGCTTCATCATCGCCGCTGGCCGACGCTCGCTGCGGCGCGCGGCCCCGCTCCGGCCCCTGCTTCGGTTCCCGCTCCGGCCCCGCTCCGCTCACCAGCGGATGCCCTTGCTCCCCCCGCCATCGACCGTCACGACCTGCCCGCTGACGTAGGCCGCCGCATCGGAGGCGAGATAGGCGACGACCTGCGCGACGTCCTCGGGCGTCGCGACACGGCCCGCCGCCGCCGAAGACGCGAAGGCCTCGAGCTGCGTCGCGTCAAAGAGCGCGCGCGTCGCCGGCGTCAGGACGAAGCCCGGGGAGACGACGTTGCTGCGGATCCCGCGATCGCCGTACATCGAGGCGGTGTAGGCGGAGAAGGTCTCGATGGCGGCCTTGCAGGTTCCGTAGGCGATCCGGCTGCCGGTCGGATGGTGGGCCGCGCCGGAGGACATCGTGATGATCGAGCCGCCGCCGGTCGCGAGCATCGCGGGGATC
>CAUJGH010000101.1 GCA_963169575.1 Myxococcota bacterium
CTGAGCAGGATCGAGAACCCGACCGAGGCGCAGATCATCGCCAAGCTGACCGAGCTGCGGCCCAAGGCGCTCGACGAGCTGATCGGTCGGATGCTGCTGCTCGACCAGGCCGAGACCTTCCAGGTCAAGGCGAGCGACGCGGAGCTCGTCGCCTGGTGTCGCGATCGGCTCGCCGGCTACAAATGTCCGAGCTCGATCGATCGGATCGACGCGCTGCCCCGCAATCCATCGGGCAAGATCCTGAAGACCGTGCTGCGCGAGCCCTTCTGGCAGGGGCGCACCCGCCGCGTCAACTGATCAGCGCTCGGCCGCGAGCTGGGCCCGTCGCGAGAGCAGATAGGCCCGGATCGCCTCGACGTCGTCGGCATCGAGCCAGCGGTCGAAGCGCGGCATGCCGCGCTGCTCGAAGGCCCCGCGCAGGACGATCTCCGGCAGCATCGCGTAGATCTCGGGCGCAGATCGGCGCAGATCCGGAAGGACGCCGCCGGCGACGGCGCCGGCGCCATGACACACGAGGCACCACTCGTGATAGGTCGCGTTGCCGCGTGCGATCGTCTCGGGGGTGTCTGCGGCGGGCAGGGCGACGAGCGCGCGTTCCTCCCGCTCCACGATCGGAAGCTTCGCGCGGCCGCCGAGCTTGTAGACGAGCAGCCGCCCGGTGTTGTCGGTCGTGCCCGCTTCGAGCGCCGCATCGCCGCCCGAGAGCGCGAAGGCCCCGCCCCAGCCCGCCATCACGGCGACGTACTGCTCGCCGTCGATGCGATAGGTCACGGGGGCGGCGATGATGCCCGTGCCGGTCCGTGTCTCGAAGAGCTTCTCGCCGTCGCTCGCGCGATGGGCGGCGAAAGTCCCATGGGCCGTGCCCTGGAAGACGAGGTTGCCGGCGGTCGCGAGCGTGCCGCCATTCCAGGCGCCGTCGTATTGAACGCGCCAGACCTCTTTCTGGGCGACCGGATCCCAGGCGAGCAGATGGCCCGAGGCGAGTTCGGCGGGCGATTCGGTCATCACCTTCGGATCGAAGCCGATGTTCCATGCGCCCGGACGGTATTCGTAGGCGCGATCGCGGAGGTACGGGAAGACCGTCTCCTGCGCGGGGATGTAGACGAGGCCGGTGCCCGGGTGGAACGACATCGACTGCCAGTTGTGGGCGCCGTAGTTGGTCGGATGGATCAGGGCGACACCCGTCTCGTAGGGATGATCGGTCCGCTCGCGCGGTCGCCAGGTCGTTTCGTCGATGCCGTCGGCCCAGTTCACCGGCACGAAGTTCTTCGCCGAGATGGGTACGCCCGTCTCGCGGTCGAGGACGTAGAAGAAGCCGTTCTTCGGCGCGTGGAGCAGCGTCTTGCGCAGCCGGCCTTCGATCTCGAGGTCGGCGAGGACGATGTCCTGGGTCGACGTGAAGTCCCAGGTATCAGCGGGCGTCGTCTGGTAGTGCCAGACGAGGCGGCCGGTCTCCGGATCGAGCGCGAGGATCGAACAGACGTAGAGGTTGTCGCCGCCCTTCGGGCTGCGGAGGCGGCGGTCCCAGGGCGAGCCGTTGCCGGTCCCGACGTAGACCAGTCGGAGCTCGGGGTCGTAGGCGATGGCGTTCCAGACGGTGCCCCCGCCGCCGACCTGCCAGTATTCGCCCGAAGGATCCCAGGTCCGTGCGGCAGCTTCGAGCTCGGGATGCTCGAAGGGCTCGGCGGGATCACCGGGGACCGTATAGAAGCGCCAGTCGAGACGGCCCGTCGCGGCGTCGTAGGCGGAGACGTAGCCCCGCACGCCGTACTCGGCGCCGCCGTTGCCGATCAGCACGCGGCCCTCGACGACGCGCGGCGCCATCGTGATCGAGTAGGGGCGAGAAGGATCGGTCGTGACCACCGACCAGACGAGCTGGCCGGTCTTCGCGTCGAGGGCCTCGAGCCGACCGTCGAGGACGCCGACGTAGACGCGCCCGCGATAGACGGCGACGCCGCGGTTGACGACGTCGCAGCAGACGCGGCCACCCATCGCGCGGTCGACGCCGGGATCGTGGCGCCAGAGCTCGCGGCCGGTTCGCGCGTCGAGCGCGACGACGACGCTCCAGCTGCTGGTGGTATAAAGGACGCCATCGACGACGATCGGCGTCGCCTCGAGGCCGCGTCGCGTCGCCATGTCGAAATGCCAGGCGAGTCCGAGCGTCCCGACGTTGTGTTCGTCGATCCGCGCGAGCCGGCTGTAGCGCTGTTCGCCATAGGTCCCGCCGTAGGTCAGCCAGCTCTCCGGTTCGCTCTCGGCGCTGCGCAGGCGCGCATCGTCGACGGCCGCCGCGCCGCGGACCGGCGCGGCGCGATCGGCTCCCGGGCCCCGCGGACAACCCATCGCGAGGAGCGTGGCGACCGGGACGAGCGCGAGGATCGCGGCGCGGATCGCGGCCGGCCGCATGCGTCCGGGGAAAGGCGGTCGTCTGGACATCGCTGCGCACTCCCTCGCCAGAGCGGTTCAGAGCATGGCCGTATCGGTCTCGAGTCCGAGCAGCATGCGCCCGGTCAGCTCGAACGTCGATTGGGACACCATCATGTGTTGCGTCGCGACGTGGACGTCGCGAAAGATCCGCTGCAGGGGCGAGCTCTGGTAGACGGCGCTGCCGCCGGCCAGGGCATACATGCGTCCGACGACGGCGGCGCTCGCCTGCGTGGCGTGCGTCGTCGCGAGCCGGATGTCGCGGCGATGCGTCAGGTCGATCTCGCCGCGTGTCGTCGCGGCCTCCCACGCCGTCGCGATGGCCTCCCGGTAGAAGGCCCGGGCGGAGCGAAGCGTCGCTTCGGCGAGCGCGACCTCGCTCTGGGCCGCGGAGCGCGCGGCGAGCGGGCGTCCGCTGCCGTCCGGCATCTTTCGGCCGGCGAGGGCGACGAGCGCGTCGATCGCGGCGCGCGCGAGTCCGAGCGCGACGGCGCCGATGCCGAGCGCGAGCAGTCCGAATTGGGGAAACGCGTAGAGCGGCCGGGCCAGCGGCCGATCGACTCCGAAAGCGACCGCGCGGGACGCGGGGACGAAGAGGTCGTGGATCTCGAAGTCGGTGCTGCCCGTGCCCGAGAGGCCGCTGACGTGCCAGGTGTCCAGGAACTCCACCGCCGCAGCGGGCACGACCATCAGACGCGTCTCCGGGCCGCGGCTCGCATCGGCCGCGGGCGCGCCCTCGCGCACGATCCGACAGCCCGCGAGGATCCAGTCGGCGTTCTGCGTTCCCGATCCCCACGGCCAGCGACCCGAGATCCGGAAGCCTCCGTCGACGGCGGCCGCCGTCCCTCGTGGTGCGAAGACGCCGGAGAGGAGCGTCTTCGGATGCGCGAAGATTTCACGACCCGTCGCTTCGGAGAGCAGCGACAGGACGCTGCCCGAAGTCGCGCCGATGAAGACGCACCACGCGCTCGCTCCGTCCGCGCGGGCGAGCGTCTCGATCGTCTCCATCGTCGTCGCCGGCGCACATTCGAGGCCGCCGAGCGCGCTCGGGACGCACATCCGGTAGAAGCCCGCCTGCGCGAAGCGATCGGAGAGATCCCGCGGCAGGCGGCGCGCACTTTCGATCTCCGCCGCCCGCTCGCGCAGCTCCGCTTCGAAGCCGCGGGCGAGCTCGAGCGTCGACGGCGCCGCCTCCTGGGTCAACGTCGACGCGGTCATGCGCGCTCCTCGCCGGCGAGTCCGAGCCGGTTCGCGATGTTGTTCTTCTGCATGTTCGAGGAGCCGCCGACGATCGGCATGCCGAGCAGGTCGCGCACGTGGCGCTCCATGTCGTGGCCTTCGGCGAGACCGTAGGCGCCGAGCACGCGCTGACAGGCGAGGGCGATCTCGACGCCGGTCTCCGCGATGAAGAGCTTCGCCATCGAGGTCTCGACCGAGCAGGGCTGGTTCGTCTGCGCGAGCCAGGCGGCGCGGTAGAGCATCAGGCGACAGGCCTCGAGCTTCGTGCGGGCTTCGGCGAGCGCATGGCGGATCGCTTGATGGCCGCTGATCGGGCGGCCGAATTGCTTGCGGTCCTGAGCGTATTGCCAGGCCTCCTCTACGGCCGCCTGGGCGATGCCGAAGGTCACGGCGCTGATCTCGATCTTCTCGACGTCGAGCGCGCGGCCCGCGAGCATGCGCCAGCCGCGGTTCCAGCCCGCCTCGCCCCCGACGATCTGGGAAGCCGGAACCTCGACGTTCTCGAACAGGACGTCGGAGGAGAGCGTGTAGCGCAGGTTCGCGTGCTCGATCGGATGGACGCGAATGCCCGGGGTTTTCGGCGGGATCAGCACGAAGGAGAGGTTCTTGTAGCGGGCCTCCGGCGGGCCGCTGCGGACCAGGCAGTAGATGTAGTCGACCCAGTCCGCGCCGGTGCACCAGCGCTTGAATCCGTCGATCCGAATCGTCCGGCCGTCCGGCGAGCGGGTCGCGGTCGTCGCGACGCTCGCGAGGTCGCCGCCGACCTCCGGCTCGGAGAGCCCGTAGGCGAAGAGCAGCTCGCCGCGCGCGAGGCGCGGGAGCAGGGCCTGCTTCTGCTCTTCGGAGCCGTTCTCGGAGATGTTCATTCCGCCGTAGAACGCGCAGTGGATGAAGGGACCGGCGAGGAAGGCGCCGCCGCGGCAGAGCTCCTCGATCACGGCGACGGCGGCGACGAGATCGCGGCCCTGGCCGCCGTAGGCCTCGTCGATCGTGAGCCCGCAGACGCCGAGGGCCGCGAGCTTGCGGAAGAGCTCGGGCGGGAAGCGATGCTCGCGGTCGAGGCGCCGTCGCAGCTCGGGCGGCATCTCGGCCGCGACGAAGCGGCGGATCACGTCGCGCAGCTGCCGGATGTGTTCGGGCTCTTCGGTGAAGTACACGCGCTCGTCGGCTCCTCTTCTCGGCTCGGGTCCGGCGTGGATCCCGCGCGCTCTCAGTCCGCGTCGTGCACGCGCCAGGGCGTCTTCCAGGCGTCGGCGTAGGCGAGCTCCTCGGGCGGGCGGCGCTGGATCGGACCATGCCCCCGCCCGGCCGGGTAGCCGATCGGGATCGCCGCTGCGGTGCCCCAGGGCTGTGGGATCCCGAGCAGCGCCCGGACCTCGGCTTCGCGGCGGCAGAGCAGCGTCGTCAGGACGCAGCCGAGCCCCTCGGCGCGGCAGGCGAGCAGTGCGTTCTGCACCGCGGGATAGATGGAGGCACCGCCGACGACGGAGATCCGGTCGAGCTCCGCATCGGTGATCGCCATCTGGCGCGGATCGAAGCAGAAGACGAGCAGCGCGGGCAGCTCGCCGAAATGGTCCGCGAGATGGTCGCCCGAGGCGAGCATGCGCCGGTCGGCTTCGCGGGCCGCTTCGGGGGCGCCTTCGGTCATCTTGCGGTGGAGGGCGACATAGCTTCGCCACTCCTCGGCATAGAGCGTCGCCAGTCGGGCGAGCTTCGCGTGGTCGCGCACGACGACGATGCGAAAGGGCTGGCGATTGCCGCCGGTCGGCGCCTGGCAGGCGGCATCGAGCACGCGCCGCAGCACGGCGTCCGGGATCGGGTCGGGCCGCAGGCGGCGGACGGCGCGCAGGGTTCGCATGGCTTCATCGAGCGGGATTTCGGCCATCGGCTCGTCTTCCTTCGTTCGCGTCGCGCCCCGGCCGTCGCCTTGCGTCCGTCGCGCGCCGCAGCCGGAACTAACGTCCCCGGAATTCGGGCGGCCGTTTTTCGGCGATCGCCGCGAGGGCCTCCCGGTGGTCCTCGCTCTGGAACGTCACGATCTCGAGAGCCGTCGAGGCATCGAAAGCGACGTTCAGGGCATCCTTCACGAGCTTGTTGACCGCCTGCTTCGTGTACTGCACGGCGAGCGGCGCGCCCTCGGCCAGCCGCTTCGCGAACGCGAAGCTCTCGGCTTCGAGCCGAGCGTCGGGGACGACGCGATTGACGAGTCCGATCCGCTCGGCCTCCGCCGCCGAGACCCGATCGCCCGTCAGCAGGTACTGCTTCGCTCGCGCCGGGCCGAGCGCGAGCGGCCAGATCGCGGCGCCGCCGTCGCCGGCGACGAGGCCGACCCGGACGTGGGGATCCGCGATCGAGGCGCTCTCGCCCATGAAGATCACGTCGCAGAGCAGCGCGATCGAAGCGCCGAGCCCGACCGCCGGCCCGTCGATCGCGGCGACGATCGGGATCGGCACGTCGAGCAGATCCCAGATCATCTGCTTCGCGTCCCTGCGCAGATGCTCGAGGGCCGTGAGATCCGAGAGCGTCGGAAACCACGCGAAATCGCCGCCCGCGGAGAAGATGCCCGGGCGACCCGTCAGCAGGACCGCGCGCGCCTCGCTCTCGCCCTTCAGGCCGGCGAAGAGTCGAGCGAGCTCGCCGTGGAGCAGGCCGTCGACCGCATTGCGCGCGCTCGTCGGATGTTCGATCGCGATCCGCAGCACGCGGTCGAGGCGCTCGAAGCGGAGCGCGCGGTAGTCGGTCTCGTCGATGCGTTGGGCGCGCATGGGGGAGAGTCCTCGAGTCGTGGGGCCACGTTAGCTCCTTTCGCGCTGACTCCGAGTTCGGAACCGAACTCCGATTTTTACCGCGACCTCACACATGAAGATCGTGTATGGTCGCGAACGCCTCTACCCGCCCAGGAGGATCGACATGTCGCAGCCGGCCCGTCGCGCTCTCGTGCCCGGTCTCGTCGCAGCGGTGCTCTTTTCGCTCCCGATCGCCCCGGTCCGGTCCGCGCTCGCGGAAGAACCGGCCGACGGCGGCGGGTTCGATGCGGGACGCGCAGCGATGATGGCCGTCGACGTGTTTCCCATCCGCCTCGGCGGATTTCTGCGAACGGTGGTCGGGGGCGTCTTCCTGGTGCCCGTGACGCTCCTGTCGGCGGCGACCAATCCCTTCGAACGCAATCCCAGCGTATTACGGGAGAAC
>CAUJGH010000102.1 GCA_963169575.1 Myxococcota bacterium
CAGCGGCCCTCGCAGCTCTGGCGGTGATCGCCCCGCGCATCCCCCGCTTTCCGTCCGCGGCATGGCAATCTCCATCCGTCTCATCGCAAGCCGCAGCGGCCGGACGCGAGGCGCCCACACCGATCGCACGAACGTCCGCGACGCCGCCCGTCGCTGCCCGCCCCGCCCAGGCGGAATCGCCGGAGATCCCGGCGGCCGACGCGACGCCGCCCCTGCCCGCAACGCCGCGCAGCGTGCGCGTCGAGTCGCTTTCGCTCGAGTCGCTCGCGGTCGGTGCGCGCCTGCGGATCGTCGCGGAATCCGAAACGCCCCACCGCATCGAACACGCCTCGGACGCGTCCCGATTCGAGATCGTCCTCTCCGGCGCGAGCCTCTCGGCGCCGGATCTGCCGCTCGATCTGCGGGATACGCCGATCCGATCGCTCGATCTCCACGCAGACGGTCCGGATCTCCGCCTCGCCCTCGAGCTCGATCCGCTGGTTCGTGTCCAGAGCCGCTGGCTCCCGCTTCCCGTCGGCGCCGCGCTCGTCGTGGAGCTGCAGGCTCCGGCAGCGGCCGCGATCGACGCGTTCGCGCAGCCCGACACCTCGGCCCCTGACGCTTTCGAAGCCGCGGCGCTCCCGTTTTCGGTCGATCCCGCCTTCGAACGCAGCGAGCGCGACCGGCGTCTCGCGCCCGCAGACCGCATCGTCTCACCGCCCCTCGGCGACCCCGCCGAGCTCCGCATCGAGCGATCCGCTCGCGACCTCGCGCGGGAGGAGCGCAGGGCGATGCACGCCCGCGTCGAAGCGCTGCTCGCGGACGCGCGCAGCGCGAGCGCCGCAGGACGCATCGACGACGCCGATGGCCTGTACGGCGAGGTCGCGCAGCTCTCGCCCGGGGATCCCCGAGCGCTGGTCGAGTGGTCGGAGCTGCTGGCGGGGAACGGTCGAACGGAAAAGGCGCTCGCCCTGCTGGAAACCGCGCGGGAGCGCGCGCCCCGGGATCCCCGGCTGCTGATCGCCCATGCCCGCCTGCTCGGGCGCGAGGGCGAGCATCGCCGGGCGCTCGGGATCCTCGACGCGAGCGGTCTGTCCGTCACGGAATCGCCCGACGTCCACGCGCTCGCTGCCGCCTATCATCAGCGCGCGGGCGACCACGAGGCGGCGATCGAGCGCTACGAGCGCCTCCTGCGCCGCTTCCCGGAAGAGTCGCGCGGCTGGATGGGTCTCGGGATCTCGCTCGAAGCCGTCGGGCGCCGCGACGAGGCGCGCGACGTCTATCGCATCGCCCTGCAGGTCGGCGAGCTGCCGACCGTCTCGCGCAGCTGGCTGACGACCCGGCTCGCGGCGCTGGGCCAGGAAGGCTGAACGGATGGCGCGCAAGAAGGTCCGCATCGGCGAGCTCCTGGTCGAGAGTCGCGTCATCAGCGAAACCCAGCTGCGAAGCGCTCTCGAGCGCCAGAAGAAGACCGGCCTCAAGCTCGGCCGCCAGCTGATCGAGGCGGGCTATCTCAGCGAAGACCGCCTCCTCGAATTCCTCTCGCAGCAGCTCGAGATCCCCCACGTCGATCTGACCCGCTACGAGATCCGGCAGAACACGGCCGAGCTCCTGCCGGAGACCGCCGCACGTCGATTCCGCGCGATCGTGCTCGAGGTCAAGGACGGCACCGCGCTCGTCGGCATGGCCGATCCGACCAACATCTTCGCGATGGACGAGATCGAGCGGATCCTGAAGCTCACCGTCGATCCGGCCGTCGTCCGCGAGTCGGAGCTGCTCGACGCGATCGACCGCAGCTACTCGCGCGCGAGCGAGATCCACTCTCTCGCCGAGGAGCTCCACGACGAGCTCGACTCCGGCAGCGATTTCGACCTCTCGCAGCTCGACGCCAACGTCGGCGAGAGCGACGCCGCCGTCGTCCGGCTGCTGAAGTCGATCTTCGAGGACGCCGTCCGCTCGGGAACCTCCGACATCCACATCGAGCCGGACGAGGTCTGCCTCCGCATCCGACAGCGGATCGACGGCGTGCTCCGCGAGCAGGTGATGAAGGAGGCGCGCATCGCGTCGGCGCTCGTCCTGCGACTCAAGCTGATGGCGGGTCTGAACATCTCGGAGCGCCGGCTCCCCCAGGACGGACGCTTCAACATCCGGATCGGCGATCGCGGAGTCGACGTGCGCTTGTCGACGCTGCCGGTGCAGTGGGGCGAATCGGTCGTGATGCGCCTGCTCGACCAGAGCCAGGGGGCGCTCGGGCTCGAGCGGATCGGAATGCCGGGGCGCATCCTCCGGCGCTTCCGCCACTTCATCCATCAGCCGCACGGCCTCGTGCTCGTGACCGGACCGACCGGGAGCGGCAAGACGACGACGCTCTACGGCGCGCTGTCGGAGCTGAACGACCCCGCGAAGAAGATCATCTCCTGCGAGGACCCGGTCGAGTACCGCCTGCCCCGGATCCAGCAGGTCCAGGTCAATTCCAAGATCGGGCTCAGCTTCGCTTCCGTCCTGCGCGCCGCGCTGCGCCAGGACCCCGACATCGTCATGATCGGCGAGATGCGCGATCAGGAGACGGCCGAGATCGGCCTGCGCGCGGCGATGACCGGCCATCTCGTCTTCTCGACACTGCATACCAACAGCGCCGCCGCGAGCGCCGCTCGCCTGCTCGACATGGGCGCCGAGGGCTTCCTCGTCGCGACGGCGCTCACCGCGGTGCTCGCCCAGCGCCTGATCCGACGGATCTGCGAAGCCTGCGCCGAGCCCCACGTCCTCTCGAGCCAGGAGAAGATGTGGCTGCGCGCGAACGCAGGGGAGAGCGCCGAGTTCCTGAACTTCTTGAAGCCCCGCGGCTGCCCGCGCTGCAACGGCACCGGATATCGCGGGCGAACGGGCGTCTACGAGCTGCTCGAGCTCGACCTCGCGATGGCGGATGCGCTCCGCCGCGCCGATACGACCGCCTACATCGAAGCCGCCGCGAAGACCCAGGGCTTCCGCCCGCTCTCGATCTGCGCGCTCGAATACGCGTCGAAGGGCATCACCAGCCTCGAGGAGGTCCTCCGGATCGCCGGCGAGCAGGAAGACACCGGCGGCAACCTGAAGACCCGCGGCGCCCGGGCCCTGGCCGAATCGTAGGCGGCGGAGCGGACGAACGACGATGGCGACCTTCGACTACACCGGACGCACGACCGCCGGCACCGCGATCCGGGGCCGGCTGGAGGCCGCGTCGACGGCCGGCGTCGTCGCCGAGCTGACGGGCAAGGGCATCCTCCCGATCGAGATCGTCGCGGCCCGCAGCGACGGGATCGCGGCATTCGCGGGGCTCCAGCGCTGGTGGCACGAACGCTCGATCACGCTGAACGACGTCATCATGTTCTGCCGGCAGATGGCGACGCTGATCCGCGCGGGCGTCCCGATCACGCGCGGGCTCCGGGGGCTCGCGGAGACGATGCGCAATCCGGAGTTCCGATCGATCCTCTCCGGCATCGCCGACGAGATCGAGCGGGGGCACGAGCTCGCCGGAATCCTGCAGCGCCATCCGCGCGTCTTCTCGAACCTCTTCGTCGCCGTCGTCCACATCGGGGAGAGCTCGGGCCGTCTCGAAGACGCCTTCGAACGGCTTCACGGCTATCTCTCGCTCGAAGAAGAGACGCGCAGGCGGGTCAAGAGCGCGCTGCGCTATCCGATCATGGTGCTCGTCGCGATCGCCATCGCGATGGCGGTGATCAACGTCTTCGTCGTTCCGCCGTTCGCGAAGCTCTTCGAGAGCTTCGGATCCGAGCTGCCGCTCCCGACGCGGATCCTGATGGCGACATCGCGCATCAGCGCCGACTACTGGCACGTCGGGCTGATCGCGATCGCGGCGATCGCCTTCGGAATCCGGCGCTGGACCGCGACCGAAGAGGGGCGACTCGCCTGGCATCGCTGGCAGCTCCGGCTCCCGCGCTTCGGGAGCATCCTCGAGCGGGCGCTGCTCGCGCGCTTCTGCCGCACGCTCGCGATCACTCTCGGCGCCGGCCTGCCCGTGACCCAATGTCTTTCGATCGCCGCCCGGGCCGTCGACAACGAGTTCGTCGCCCGGCGGATCGGCGAGATGCGGGCAGACATCGAATCCGGCGAAACCCTGACGGCCTCGGCCCATTCGAGCCGGCTGTTCACGCCGCTCGTGATGCAGATGCTCGCGGTCGGCGAAGAGACGGGCGCCGTCGAGACGACGCTTTCCGAGGTCGCCTCGTACTACGAGCGCGAGGTCGATTTCGATCTGAAACAGATCGGCGATGCGATCGAGCCGATCATGATCGTGGTCGTCGGCGTCCTGGTCCTTGGCCTCGCGCTCGGCGTCTATCTCCCGATGTGGGAGCTCGCGTCGGCATCTCGGGGTTAGTCCTGATCGCATCGATCGGATTCGTCTCGAGAGCACGGGACGTGCCTCGCCGATGCGATCTCGAACGTCAAGCCAGCGCAATTCCCGACCGATCCAATCCCGGAATCGCCCGGCGACCGGCATCGAAATCGCCGGGCCGCGCAGCAACGGAACCGATCCACCGAAGAGCGAGGAAGTCCATGCGGAGTCGAAGAGCCCACGCGAACCACGATCGCGGTTTCACCATCATCGAGCTGGTCGTGGTGATCGTGATCATCGGAATCCTCGCCGCCACCGCGCTGCCGCGCTTCGTGAACCTCGCGGACGATGCCCATAGCGCGAGCGTCCAGGCGATGAGCAGCTCCTTCCAGAGCGGCATCAACCTCGTCCACGCCGGCTGGATCGCGCAGGGAGCGACGAGCGGCGTCGATGCGGTCACGGTCGAGGGCGGCGGCAGCGTCGGCGTCAACGATGCGGGCTGGCCCGAAAATGCGACCTCGGCGGGCGGCGACGGGACGGCCACGGCCGCCGAATGTGTCGCCCTCTGGTCGGGCCTCCTGAGCTCGGCGCCTTCGGTCTCCGCGACGGCGGGCGCCGCGGACTGGCTCGCCTCGGTCCAGGGCACCACCACCTGCCGCTACACCTACAACGCCGCCGCCGGTCGTCACTTCGACTACGACACCACGACCGGATCGATCGCGACCACGATTCCCTGAGCGATCGCCTCGCGCCCCGGCGGAACGGCATGCTCCGACTCTCCGCTTCCCGAATGCACGGCCATCGCGGCGCGGGCTTCACCCTCGTCGAAGCGGTCGTCTTGATCGCGATCCTCGGCATTCTCGGGGCCGTCGCCGCGCCGCGCTTCCTCTCGCTCCGCGAGCTCGAGGCGGCCCGTGCCCATCGCCAGGCGCTCTCCGATTTCCGGTTCGCCCAGCACCAGGCCGCAGGCTCCGGATGTCCCGTCGAGGTCGACTTCGAATCCGGTGGCTACCGGCTGAGGCAGCGCTCCGGCTGTCGCAGCGGCGCGTTCGATCGGGAGCTCGTCGATCCGGTCCGCGGGCAGGCGCCGTTCGCCATCGCGTTGCCCGAGGGCGTGTCGCTCTCGAGCCCGGTCGATCCGATCGTCTTCGACGCGCTCGGACGCCTGACGGGCTCCGATGGAACGCCGACCGACGTCGTCATCCGGATCGGCAGCCGTTCGATCGCCGGCGTCGGCGAGACGGGGTTCGTCCATGTCCCGTGAGCGGCGATCGGGCATGAGCCTGATCGAGCTCGTCGTCGCGATCGTCGTCGTGGCGATCTGCCTGACCGGCGCGTTCGCGCTCGTCGACACGACCGTCCGGCGCAGTGTCGACCCGATGCTCGAGCGCCAGGCGACGGCCATCGCCGAGGCCTATCTCGAGGAGATCCTGCAGCAGGCCTATCACGATCCGGACGACGCGACCGTCTGCCCCGATCCGGAGCCGGACCGCACCCTCTTCGACAACGTCTGCGACTACGACGGGCTGCTCGATGCGGGCGCCCGAAGCCAGGGCGGCAGCGCAGTCGCCGGGCTCGAGGGCTACCGCGTCCGGGTCGACGTCGATCGCACGGCGACCCTCGGCGACCTCTCGGGCGATGCCGTGGTCCTGCGCGTCGACGTCGAGGTCACCGATCCGCTCGGACGGGTCGTCCGCTTCTCCGCCTACCGGTCGAACGCATGAGCGGAGCGCGCCGCCAGAGCGGCCTCTCGACGATCGAGCTGGTCACCGTCATCGCGCTGACCGGCGTGCTCTCGGTGGGCCTCGCGGGCATCCTGCGCCATCCGATGCAGGGCCATGTGGCCGTCTCCCGTCGCGCCGAGCTCGTCGACCTCGCGGATCTCGCGCTTCTGCGCATGAGTCGGGATCTGCGGATGGCGCTTCCGAACAGCGTCCGGGTCGACGGGACGAGGACCTCGATCGAGCTGCTCCACGTCGCGGGCGGCGCGCGCTACCGCGCCGAGCCGGGCATCAACGATCCGGGCGGCCCCGCCGAGACGGACCATACGAACGCCGCCGACTTCCTCTCCTTCGGCGGAGATGCGCGCTGGAACCTGCTCGGCCGCATGAACGGCGTCGCGGTCGGCTACGACGCCGCACTCGCTTCGGGCGCGCGCATCGCGATCTATCCGACGGGGTCCGAGGTCTGGAGCGATGCCGCAGCGGATGCGAGCCCCGCGATCATCACGGCGTCGACGAACCGGATCACGTTTCGGGACGACGGCGACGAGGATCAGATCGAGCTGGCGAGCGTCCACCGCTTCAGTCACGCCTCGCCGCGCGCACGGCTCTATCTCGTCGATGGCCCCGTGAGCTATGTCTGCGACGCGGCGAGCGGAGTCCTCTGGCGGATCGACGGCTATGCGGTGGCGGCGAGTCAGCCGACCGATCTCGCTGCAGCGCCCCTCGCGACCGGTCGGCAGGCGCGGACGGGAGAGCGGATCGAGCGCTGCGCCTTCGACTTCGTCCCGGGGACGCCTTCGCGTTCGGGCCTCGTGACCCTCGAGATCGTCATCGCGAACGCCGGCGAGCGGGTTCGCCTCCTCCAGCAGGTCCCGATTCCCAATGCACCGTGAATCGACTCGCAGCCGGTTCGAGGGTTCGCCGCGGGGCCGGCGGCGCGGCGGCTTCGCGCTCGTCGCGGCGCTCGCCGTGCTCGTCCTGCTCGCGAGCATCGGATCGATGATGCTGCGCCTGACGGGTGTGCAGCAGGCCCGCTCGTCGACCTCGATCCTCGGCGCCCGGGCCCATCTCGCCGCGCGCAGCGGAATCGAATGGGGCCTCCAGCGCGCGTCTGCCGCAGGCGGCTGCCCAGCCGCGTCGACCGCGCTCGTGCTCGCAGAAGGCGCGCTCGAGGGATTCCGAGTCGAGGTCGCCTGCAGCGCGACGACCCATGTCGAAGGCGCCCGGACGCGAACCCACGTCGTCCTCCGCGCGCGCGCCGAGTTCGCCGATCCCGGCGCGCGCGAGCACGTGGTCCGCGAGGTCGGGGCCGCGGCGGTGCTCTGAACGGACGGCGCGACGCGCGCGCTACCGTCGCGCGCCATGGCCAGCGATCGCATGCCCGCCCCTGCCCGCCGCACCCGAAGCGCCGGGGATCGATCGGGCGCAGCGCGCGCCGCCGGGCTCGCGGCCGCCTTCGTCTCCCTCGCGCTCTTCGCCATCGCGATGCTCGAGGCGCCGACGGCGACGGCCCATGCGCGGAGCGTCTCCTACTCGAGCTGGGTCATCGACGAGAAGGGCGCCGACGTCTCGCTGCGCCTCTCGCTCCTCGAGCTGAGCCGGCTCGGACCGGATGCGCTGCCGCCCGCCGACGGCGCGGCCGCCGATCTCGCCGAACGGCTCGTGCTCGAATCGGACGGCGAGCGCTGCACGCCGAGCGGCGATATCCGGCGCGCGGCCGACGCGGAGGGCTGGGTTCGATACCGCTGGCGCGTGGACTGCGGCTCCGAGGGCGGCGCCCTCGCCATCACGAGCCGGGTCCTCGTCGACGTCGCACCGACCCATCTTCATTTCGCGCGCGTCCGCGACGCGGCCCGGCCCGACGAAGTTCGCGAGCAGGTCCTGACCGAGTCGTCGCCGCGATTCCGCCTGCGCGACGCATCGCTCGCCGCGACGGGTACGGAGGCCCCGGGCAGCCGCTTCGTCGACTATCTGGCACTCGGGATGCGCCACATCCTCTCCGGCTGGGATCATCTCGCCTTTCTCTTCGGCCTCGGCCTCCTCTCCGAACGGTTCGGGACGATCGCCCGCCTCGTCACGGGCTTCACCCTCGCCCACAGCCTGACCCTCGCCCTCGGCGTCCTCGACCTCGTCCATCCGAACGCCGCGGCCGTCGAGACCGTCATCGCGTTCTCGGTGGCGCTCGTCGCGATCGAGAAGGGCTGGCTCGTCGCGGGTCGACCCCGCGGCATCGCGATCGCGACGGTCGCCGGCCTCGCGGGCCTGGCGCTCTTCTCGGTCTTCGTCGGCGGCGCGCTCCCGGCCGCGAGCTGGGCCGGCCTGCTCCTGTTCACCGGTTGTTATTTCGCGCTCGCCGCCCGGACCCGGGACGAGCGCCTCCGCATCGCGCTGACGTTCGCCTTCGGCCTGGTCCACGGCTTCGGCTTCGCCGGCATCCTCCTCGAGATGGAGCTCCCGACCGGTCGCCTCGTCCCCGCCCTCGCCGGCTTCAACCTCGGGGTCGAAATCGGGCAGATCGCCATCGTGCTCTTCGCCTGGCCCCTGCTCGCCCTCGCGAACCGGATCGCGATGCCCGCCCTCCGCGCCTGGGCGCGCGACCTCGCGATCGCGGGCCTCTGCGGCCTCGGCTGCTATTGGATGCTGGTGCGCGCGCTCGCGCTTCCCGGCTCGGGCTGATCCCGGCCCCGATCCCGGATCCAGAACGCACGCTCGCAGACCGGAAAGCACGACCGGCGCTCAGATCCGGGCCCGTCCGCGCCGATAGCGCTCGGAGTCGTCCAAGCGCCGTCGGACGCAGGGAGCATCTCGCGTGCAAGGCAGCCGCAAGTCCCCGGATCGCACGGGTGGAGCCATCGATCCGACTCCGGTCGACGCGTCGCATGTCGCGCGAATCGCGTCCGAGCGCCGCCAGAGCGATCGGCGCGCCCGACCGACCGCGCCCTGGAAGGATCTCCTCTCGCCCCTCCGCCGCGCCCGCGGCCGGCGAGCAGAAGACCACAAGGGCTACGTCGATCGCTATTCGAAGCAGGACGTCGCCCTGCTCTTCGCGATCTTCCTGCTGAACATCGCCGACGCCTTCATGACCATGCTCTGGCTCCACCGCGGCGGCGGCGAAGCCAATCCCGTCATGGCGTTCTTTCTCGACATCGGCCCGTTCGCGTTCCTCGCTCAAAAATGCATCGTGGTCGGCTTCTGGCTCATCCTGCTGCTCGTCCACAAGAATTTCCGCTTCGCGAAGATCGGGCTCTACGCCTCGCTCGCCGTCTACGCGCTGCGCCTCATGCTCCATTTCACGATCGTTGCGCTCGGCA
>CAUJGH010000103.1 GCA_963169575.1 Myxococcota bacterium
CGACACGATGGGCCAGATCGAGGTGCATCTGGTCTCCCGGCGATACGAGGGCTTTGGCATGGGCGGCGGCCGGGTGCGTGGGAGGCTCGGCCGATGAGCGCGGGGATCGGCAAGACGCGAATCGTGCTACTCGGGCCGCCGGGGGCGGGCAAGGGAACCCAGGCGACGGCGATCGTCGACGCGAAGGGCGTTCCGCACATCTCGACCGGCGACATGCTGCGCGCTGCGGTGAAGGCGGGGACGCCCATCGGCAAGAAGGCGAAGGCGGTGATGGACGCGGGCGAGCTCGTCTCGGACGAGATCGTGATCGGAATCGCGGAGGAGCGGCTCGGCCAGGCGGACGCGCAGAAGGGCTTCCTGCTCGACGGATTTCCGCGCACGCTGGCCCAGGCCGAGGCGCTCGAGCGGCTGCTCGAGAAGCTCGGGACGCCGCTCGATTGCTGTCTGGCCCTGACGGTCGACAACGAGGCGGTCGTGCAGCGTCTCCTCAAGCGCGCGCAGATCGAAGGGCGCGCCGACGACAACGAGGCGACGATCCGGGAGCGGATGCGGGTCTACGACAGCCAGACGGCGCCGCTGCTCGGCTTCTATCGCGAGCGGCGAAAGCTGATCGAGGTTTCCGGCATGGGCACGATCGAGGCGGTCGGCCAGAGGATTCGGGAGGCGTTGGGATAGCCGAGCAGGCGATGCGGATACGAGGGTTTTGACGTGGGCTTCGGCGAGCGGATCGCGATCAAGAGCCGGCGGGAGATCGAACGGATGCGGGACGTCGGCCAGTTCACGGCCGAGATCCTGCTCGAGCTCCGCGAACGGGCCCGGCCGGGCGTGACGACCGGGCAGCTCGACGAGTTCGCGAGGAAAGCGCTGGAAAAAAGGGGGTTGAATTCTCCATTCCTGGGCTATGGTCCCGGGGGGGTAAGGCCCTATCCGGGTGTGTTGTGCGCCTCGATCAACGAAGTGATCGTGCACGGCATCCCGGGACCACGCGAGCTTCGCGAAGGCGACATCATCAGTCTCGACTTCGGCGTCGAGTCCGGGGGTTGGCATGGCGACAGCGCCGTGACGATCGCCGTGGGCGAGATCGATTCCGAGGCGACGCGACTGATCGAAACGACCCGGTCTGCACTCGATCTCGGCATCGCGCAGATGGTTCCCGGCAATCGGTTGTCGGACATCGGTCACGCGGTGCAGGTGCGCGCCGAGAGAGAAGGGTACGGAGTCGTTCGGCAATTCGTGGGACACGGCATCGGACGCCAGATGCACGAGGCACCGCAGGTGCCGAACTACGGGCAGCCCGGAAGAGGGCCGCGACTGAAGACAGGGATGGTATTCGCCATCGAACCGATGGTGAATCAGGGAAGCGAGAAGGTTCGGGTGCTCGACGACGAATGGACGGCGGTGACGGTGGACGGATCGCTGTCGGCCCATTTCGAACACACGGTCCTGATCACGGACGACGGGCCCGAGGTGCTGACGAGGATCGCGGGTAGCTGCTGATGTCGGAAAATGGCTGGCGCCGTTTTCCTGAGTCTGGAATCGGAGAGCGGGTTGCCCCGATCTCCTCGATGGGATGGGAAGAGAGATGAAGGTTCGGGCCTCGGTGCGGAAGATGTGTGAGAAGTGCCGGATCATCCGCCGCAAGCGGGTCGTGCGGATCATCTGCGAGAACCCCAAGCACAAGCAGCGGCAGGGTTAGTCGGGCAATCAACGAGCCGGATGCATGACATCCGGAGGGGCGGCCGAGGGCTCGCTCCGACTCGGAATCGGGAAGAGACGGAGGAAAGATCATGGCTCGTATCGCCGGCGTGGATCTCCCGCGCAACAAGCGGATCGAGATCTCGCTGACCTACATCTTCGGCATCGGCCGCGTGCGTGCGCTCGAGATCTGCTCGAAGGCGAGCCTCGATCCCGGCTCGCGGACGGAGCATCTCTCCGAGGCCGAGCTGATCAAGCTGCGCGAGATCATCGAGCGCGACTACAAGGTCGAGGGCGACCTGCGTCGCGAGGTGAACCAGAACATCAAGATGTTGATGGACATCGGCTGCTATCGCGGGCTTCGCCATCGGCGCGGTCTGCCGGTGCGCGGCCAGCGGACCCATACCAACGCGCGCACGCGCAAGGGTCCGGCCAAGACGATCGCCGGCAAGAAGCTCGCGACGAAGAAGTAGTCCTCGGATTCCCATTCCTCGCGCGCAGGCCGCGCGAGCTGAACGGACGGAAGCATGGTTGCCAAGAAGACGAAGAAGAAGGTCAAGAAGAACATCCAGTCGGGCATCGCCCACATCCAGTCGACCTTCAACAACACGGTCATCACGATCACCGACGTCGGCGGCAACGCCGTCGCCTGGTCGAGCTGCGGTGCGCAGGGCTTCAAGGGCTCGAAGAAGTCGACGCCCTTCGCCGCGCAGGTCGCCGCGGAGGATTGTGCGCGCAAGGCCCAGGAGCACGGCGTCCGATCCCTCGGCGTCTACGTCAAGGGGCCGGGCGGTGGCCGCGAGTCTGCCCTCCGTGCGCTGCAGGCCGCGGGCATGAAGATCACGATGATCCGCGACGTCACGCCGATCCCCCACAATGGTTGCCGGCCGCCCAAGCGGCGCCGCGTTTGATTCGAAGAGGCTGAACTCCCATGGCACGATATACCGGTTCCGTCTGTCGCCTCTGTCGCCGCGAGGGCACGAAGCTCTTCCTGAAGGGCGATCGCTGCTTCACCGAGAAGTGCGCCATCGAGCGCCGCGCCTATCCCCCGGGCCAGCATGGCCAGGGCCGCGCACGCTTCTCGGACTACGGCGTCCAGCTGCGCGAGAAGCAGAAGGTCAAGCGCATGTACGGCCTGCTCGAGAAGCAGCTGCGCAAGACCTTCGAGGCTGCCTCGCGCATGAAGGGCCGCACGGGCGAGAACCTGCTGCTGCTGCTCGAACGCCGACTCGACAACGTCGTCTATCGCCTCGGCTACTCGACGTCGCGCGCCGAGGCGCGTCAGCTCGTGAAGCACGGTCATTTCACGGTCAATGGCAAGAAGGCTCAGACGCCGTCCACGCTCGTGAAGCCCGGCTTCACGATCGAGGTCCGCGACCGCTCGAAGCAGGTCGCGCGCATCAGTGGCGCGCTCGAGACGGCC
>CAUJGH010000104.1 GCA_963169575.1 Myxococcota bacterium
GGTCACCTCGTCGAGGCCCGTCAACGAAGCGAGCATCAGCGCGACGAGATAGAGGATGAAGCTGACGCGCAGGAGCTGGGCGGCGATGTAGGTCACGGCGGCGTAGGCGCGGACCGAGGGGCCGAAGCGCTGCTCGAGGTATTCGTAGGCCGTCGTCGTCCGGCCGCGGCGGAAGAAGGGAATGATCCGCCAGGCGGCGAAGGCGGCGGCCAGCGGCATGAAGACGTAGGGCAGGAAGCGAAGCCAGTAGGTCTTGAAGGCGTCGGCCGGGAGCGCGAGGAACGTGATCGAGCTGATCGCGGTCCCGACCATCGAGAGGCCGATGGCGAAGGCCGGGACCTTGCGGCCGCCGACGAAGTATTCGTCGGTCGAGTCGTTCCGGCGTCCGAAATGCAATCCGATCGCGATCATCGCCGCGAGATAGGCCGCGATGGCGAGCCAGTCGAGGAGTTGAAGCTTCATCGCTGGGGCTTCGGCGGCGGCATCTCAGGGCCGATCCATTCCGGAGCGAGGGACTTCGGGGCGAGCTCTGTCGGATGCGGGAACGAGGCGGGGCAGGATCTCGCTGATGGAGCCGCGCAGGATCGCGTCGGCGAGGCCATCCATCTCCGTCGCGTCGCCGTTCACGATCACGATCCGCGCGCCCGAGCGCTTCGCGACCGGCACCATGCCGGCGATCGGATAGACGCCGAGCGTCGTGCCGATCGCGAGCAGCAGATCGCAGCCGAGCGCGGACTGCTCGGCGCGCTCGAGATCGCGGGCGACGAGGCCCTGTCCGAAGGAGATCGTCGCCGCCTTGAGAATGCCCCCACACGAGCGGCAGGCGGGGTCGCGCTCGCCGGCGCGCACGCGGTCGAGGGCCCGTTCGATCGGCGCACGCTCCCCGCAGTCGAGGCACTCGGCTTCGCGCAGCGTGCCGTGGATCTCCACGATGCGCGCCGGATCGGAGCCGGCGGCCTGATGCAATCCGTCGACGTTCTGGGTGACGAGCGTGTCGAGCCGACCGGCGCGCTCGAGCGCCGCGAGCGCGCGATGGCCGGCATTGGGCTCGCGCCGGTTCATGTCGGTCTCGAGGCGCCACTGCCAGGCTCGGGCCCGAACCTCGGGGTCGGCGACGTAGTACTGGAGGGTCGCCATCTTTTCCGCGGCGGGATCGCGGGTCCAGAGTCCGCGCGGGCCGCGAAAATCGGGGATGCCCGAATCCGTCGAGATCCCGGCGCCGGTGAGGGCGACGACGGAACGCGCGTCTTCGATCCAGCGCCGGACGCGATCGATCGCGTCTTCCGATCCGTCATCGAGCATTTGCCGGCCCCTAACAGCAGGTGGCGCCCGCGGCGCCGCGATGATCGTGCCAATGACCGAGGTCGAGGAAGAGGCCTGCATCCGCAGCGGCGCGCCGCGCGCGCCGGGGATCGATGACGAAGGGCCCTTCGCGGACGACCCGGAGCCGGGCGGCCTCGCCCGCCGCGAGCACGATCTCGCGGTCGCCGTCGAAGGCGAGCAGGCCGGGCCCCTGCCAGACGATCTCCTCGCCGAGCTCGACCCGATCGGCGCCTTCGATCGCGACATCCTCGTAGAGTCCCGGCGAGATCGGCGCCCGCAGCACGCGTCCGCGCGTCATCCGGTCCGGCCCCGTCCGGCTGCGCACGCAGACGCCGAAATCGTCTTCGGCGAAGCAGGGGAGGAGGAGGCCGCCAATCGGCGAGAGCCCGACGCTCGCGGGCTCGGCGCGGGTCAGCAGGATGCGGGCGAGCTTCGCAGGATCGACCTGCAGCAGGCTGCCCGGATGATCGTCGACGAGCATCCCGGCGTCGATCAGGGCCATGCTCTCGCGTCCGTCGTCGCAGCGGATGCGCACGACCTTCGCCCGGGCCGCGGCAGCCTCCCGGGCGAGCCGCCCGGCAGCGACGAGGCCGGCGGCGGCACCGGCGACGGTCGCTTCGACCTGGAAGGGAAAGACGTTGTTGGTCCCGGTCGAGAGCGGCAGGAGCGCGACGTCCGGCCAGGCCCGGGCGACGGTGCGGCTGGTGCCATCGCCGCCGAGCACGACGACGGCACCGCAGCCCGCCTCCTGCATCGCGAGGGCCGCGCATTCGCTGTCGCGGGCGTGGCCCGTCGTCGGAAGGTCGAGCAGCTCGATCTTCGTCGGAAGGTCGAGGGCATCGGTCGCGGCGGAGGCGATCCGGAACGCATCGCGGGACAGCAGGACACGCGCACAGCCTGCGGCCGCCGCGCCGACGACGATGCGGGTGACCTGGTTGCGCTTGTCGTCGATCGTCGACGTCCCGGCGCGGGCGAAGAGCCGCCGGGCGTCCCGGCCGGAATGGGGATTCACGATGATGCCGAGCGCGCCGGATGCTGCCACGCGCGCAACCCTATCTCGCTCCGATCGGGCCTGCGACCGCAGCGACCCTCGATCTGATGGAAAAACGCGAGGCCGGGATCGGGGAAAGCCCTTGGATGGGCGCATGGCCGCATCGGCGGTCGAGGGTTCGCGGGGCGGCAACTCGGGTTCCGCTCAAGCGCAGCTCGCCGCTTCACCGATGCGCACGAGAGCCGCAGTTCCAACGCATGGAACGCAGGCGGATGCGGATCGAAGGGAGTCGGGATCGTGACGAGGCAGAGCGGGCGCGTACGGACGGGACTCACGGGGGGAAGCGGGCTGCGCCGGCTCGCCTGGGCATCGTTGGGACTCATCGCCGTCTGCATCGGGCTCGCGGCCCTCGACCTCCGGACGGAACGCAGCCGGGCGAATGAGGAGGCCGATGCCGCAATGCGAGAGCTCGCGCGCGTCGCCGAGGCCCTGCGCGAAGCAGATGATGCCCGCATCCACGCCCTGCTGGCCCGGCTTCGGATCGAACTCCGCAGCAGCGGCACATGGAAGGAGCTCGAACCGGCAGGCGAGGAGCGGTCGGCCGCGGCCGTCGCCGCCGCCCGCCAGCGCGACACGCTGCTGCGCCGGGCGATCGAAGGGTCGGACGACGTGCGGAAGGTCGAGCTCGTCGTCGCCGGTCCGAAAGGACTGGTCTCAGCGGCCGTCGGATCGGAGGGAGACCCGACCGCCGAGATTGCCGCCGCCGCCGACGGCGATGCGGATGCGCGCGCGAAGGCGCGCTGGTATTCCCAGCGCGTGCAGGAGGCGGTCGAGGCGAACGGTCGTCGCGTCGCGCGGGGCAGCGTTCTGCGCGGGCCTGGGGAGAGCGGCGACGATGCGGCCGTCGAGGTCGTGCTGGCCGTCCACGACGCCGAAGATCTGGTCCAGGGCGTCCTGATCGCGACCATCGAGCTCGCACCGCTCGCCCGCCGACTCGGCTCGCTGGCTTCTGCCACGACGCGTTTCGCGCTCGTCTTGCCCGATGGCACGCCGATCGCGCCCTCGCAGCACGCCCCGACGGGCTCGATCGCGGCGCTGCTCGCGGCAGACGGCCGTCTGCCGGGCGAGGCCGGCAGCATCGGCGAGGGCGAGGGCGTACGCAGTCTGCTGATGCCGCTCGTGAGCCGCGAAGGCGGCCCGGCCCTGCTCGCCCTCTGGCTCGAATCGGATGCTCCGATCGCGTTCGTCTCCGCAGCGCTTCGAAGCGCGTGGCCGCCGGCTCTGCTCGCGCTCGGCCTGCTCACGCTCACACTCTTTGCCTGGGATCAGGACCGGTCGAAGGGGAACGCAGGCCCGGAGCTCGCTGCCCAGACCCCGATGCGGCCGCGTCCAGCGCCGTCTGCGCGCGTCGCAGCGATGCCGGCTTCTCCGGACTCTCTCGATCCCGGCGCGGCGATGCGGTCCGGCGAGGCGTCGGCGACCGATTCCGACGCGCTGCCGGAGGTCCGGCACGAGCGCTTCGTTCTCCGGGATTGGCTCGCCGACGTACGCGGATGTCTCGAGCGGGAGGCGGCCACACGCGGCCTGACCCTCGATCTGCGCTGCGAGCGCGTGCTTCCGCGGGAGATCGAGCAGGACCCGCTCTGGCTCGGTGGGCTGCTCGTTTCGCTCGGACGCGAGGCCCTCGACGTGACGCGCTCGAGTCGCGTCGCGCTCGAGGTGACGGGCGAAGGCGAAGATCGGCTGCGATTCGAGCTCGACGCAGGGGATACGGAGCTCGCGTCCGCGACCGGCATGCAGGTCATCGCCGATCGCCTCGGCGCGACGCTCGAGGGCCGGAGCCGGGGGCGGATCGCGGTCGTCGTGCCGTCGGCGAACGCGGCCTGAGGCAGGCCGGATCGTTCGGTCCGCTGCCTAACGCCGGCCCGCTCCATCGGGCCACGGCGCCCCGTGGCATTCGGAGGCGGCCTCGCCG
>CAUJGH010000105.1 GCA_963169575.1 Myxococcota bacterium
GGGCTTCGCAGACGTGGTCCCGCCGTTCTACCGCTTCGAAAAACGCCACGCGAAGAGCCGCGGCGGCGACCTCCAGATGCAGATTCGCCACGACTTCGAGGGCGGCTCCCGGCTCTCGGCCGCCGCCTACTACGACGTCGTCGCGCGCCGGATCACGATGGAAGAGGAGAGCCACACCGCGAACATTTCCCTCCAGCACGAGCTCGAGGTCGCTTCGTTCCTCGATGTGGTCTACGGCGTCGAGTACCGCTACTGGACGACGCACCAGGAGGATCCGACCGGCAGTCTCTTCTTCGATCCGAACGACGACGATTTCCATCTCGGCGACGCGTTCGTGCAGTTCGAGATGCCGTTCTTCGACGAGCGATTGAAGCTGATCGGCGGGACGAAGCTCGGCGGAAACAGCTGGACGGGCTTCCAGTACCAGCCTTCGGGCCGGATCGTCTTTTCTCCCGTTCCCGGGCACACGGTCTGGGCCGCGATTTCTCGCGCCGTGCGCATCCCGACGTACACCGATCGGGACCTGACGGGCCAGCTGACCGGGGTGACCCTCTTCGGCGATCGGGACAGCCGTTCCGAGGAGCTCCTCTCGTACGAGCTCGGCTACCGCTTCTACACCCTCGACTGGATCACGGCCGAGGTCTCCGTGTTCTGGTCCGAATACGAAGACCTCGTGTCGCTCGTGCTCACGAACCCGTTCCCCACGGAGTTCAAATTCGAGAATGCCGGCCAGGCGAGCGTGCGGGGCGGCGAGATCGAGATCAGCGTGCTCCCCGTCTCCTGGCTGCGGCTCACCGGCAGCTACTCCTTCCTCGACCAGTACGAACGCCTGCCCTCGACCGCGTTCCCGGGTGCGTCGCTCGAGAAGAGCGATCCGCGCCATCAGTTCGTGATCCGTTCGTTGTTCGATCTGCCGCACGACTTCGAATTCGACGCCGCGCTGTACTACGTCGACGGGCTCGAGGGCATCACGCCCGTGCTTCGCTCGGACAACGTGCGCGAGTACTTCCGGCTCGACCTTCGCCTCGGCTGGAAACCGTTGCCCTGGCTCGAGTTCGCGCTCGTCGGGCAGAACGTCACCGACCCCCGGCACGCCGAATTCAACGACATCCAGGGCAACCAGTCGACGCAGGTCCCGCGATCCGGTTACGCGAAAGTCACGCTCGACTTCTGAGCGAAGGGACGCGGTCCGCACGCTAAGCTCCCGGCCCGGGAGGTCCTCCGATGCCGATCGCCGATCAGGTCACCGAGCAGATGAAGCAGGCCATGAAGGCCAAGGACGAGCGGCGCCTCGCGGCACTTCGTTCGATGCGCGCTGCCTTTCTCAACGAGATGAAGAAGGACGGCTCGAGCTCGGTCTCGGATGCCGTCTGCGAGGGGCTCCTGCGCAAGCTCGAGAAGCAGCGCAAGGAGAGCATCGAAGCCTTCACGAACGCGGGGCGGGACGAGCTGGCGGCGGCGGAGCGCGCGGAGCTCGCCGTGATCCAGGAGTTCCTGCCCCAGCTCGCCGACGAGGCGAAGACGCGCGAATGGATCGCGGCGGCGATCGCGCAGACCGGCGCGTCCGGCGGCAAGGACGTCGGCAAGGTCATGGGCGCGCTGATGAAGGCCCATAAGGGCGAGATCGACGGCGATCTCGCGCGGCGGCTCGCGCAGGAGATGCTCGGCTAGGTCGGCCGGCTAGGCGGGGTAGTAGCGGCTGATCGTCTCGATGATGCAGGCGGGGCGGTCGCTGCCCTCGATCTCGATCGTGATCGTGACCTTGGCCTGGATGCCGCCGTCCTTCGTCCGCTCGACCGTCGAGATCTGGCCGGTCCCGCGGATCCGCGACCCGACCTTGACGGGCGAGGGGAAGCGGATCTTGTCGCAGCCGTAGTTCACGCCCATCGAGATGCCCTGCACCTCCATCAGCTGGGGCAGGAAGTAGTTCGCCAACGAGGCCGTCAGGTAGCCGTGGGCGATCGGCGCGCCGAAGGGGCCGGTCTTGGCCTTCTCGACGTCGACGTGGATCCATTGATGATCGCCGGTCGCATCGGCGAAGAGATTGATTCGCTCCTGCTCGATCTTCATCCAATCGGTCGCGCCAAGACTCTGGCCGACCTGTGACTCGAGCTCGAAAGGGGTCTTGAAGACGTGCATCGTGACGATTCCCTCGCGCTGCGCCTTCATGGGGCCGCGCATTCGAGGCGCAGGGTGGTCTAGAGACCCAGGCCCTTCGCGACCCGCTCCCGGTGATCCGCCGGCGTTCCGAGCCAGCTCTCGCTCGCGCGTGCGCGCTTGAAGTGGAGATGCGGATCGTATTCCCACGTGAAGCCCACGCCGCCGTGGATCTGGATGTTGTCCGCGGCGCATCGGAAGTAGGCCTCCGAACACCACGCCTTCGCGAGCGAGGCGTTCGCGCCGAGGTCGTCGCTCTGATCGTCGACGATGCAAGCGGCGTAGTAGAGCGCCGAGCGCGCCGACTCGACGGCGACGAACATGTCGGCGGCCTTGTGCTTGATCGCCTGGAACGAGCCGATCGGACGGCCGAATTGCTGGCGCTCCTTGGCGTAGGCGACCGCCATGTCGAGGCAGCGCTGGGCGCCGCCGACCTGCTCGGCGGCGAGGGCGATCGCCGCGAGGTCGAGGGCGCGCGCGAGCCCGGGCCAGGCACCGCCGCATTCGCCGAGACAGGCATCGCGACCGACGCGGACGTTCGTGAGCCGAACCTCGGCGAGTCGCCGCGTCTGGTCCATCGTCGGGAGGACGCGGCGATCGACGCCGGTCGTATCTGCCGGCAACGCGAACAGGCAGATTCCGCTCTCGCCCGACGTGCCGGGCTGTCGCGCCGCGACCAGCAGCAGATCGGCGGAATGGCCGTCGACGACCCAGCGCTTCTCGCCATCCAGAACGAAGCCATCGCCGTCCGATCGCGCGGTCGCCTCGATCGCGGAGGCGTCCCAGCGGCCGGAGCGCTCCGAGAAGGCGAGGGTCGCGGTCGTGCGGCCCTCGGCGATCGGCGGGAGCCAGTGCTGCTTCTGCTCTTCGCTGCCGACCGAGAGGATCGCATTCGCAGCGAGGGCGACCGTCGCGAAGAAGGGCGAGCAGAGCAGCGCCTCACCCATCGTCTCGATGAGCACGACGAGATCGACGTAGCCGAGCCCGAGGCCGCCGTAGGCCTCCGGGATGTGGACGCTCGGCCAGCCGAGCTCCGTCCCGATCTGCTGCCAGACGGCCTTGTCGTAGCCGAGCTCCGACGTCATGGCCGCGCGGATCTCTTCGGGACCCGAATGGCTCGCGAGGAAATCCCGCGCGCTCTCGACCAGGGCCTGCTGCTCTTCACTGAATCGGAAATCCATCGTCAGCTTCCATGGACCTTCTGCGGGGGAACGGCCTTGCCGACGAGCTCGAGCACCTTCGCGCCG
>CAUJGH010000106.1 GCA_963169575.1 Myxococcota bacterium
CGAGCGCGGCGAAGCTGGTCGTCATGACGCGACCCGCGCTGTTGGGCGGGTAGAGGCTCGCATGGCGCAGCTCGTCCCGGCGCGCTGGCGGCAGATACTGGAGCACGAGTTCGTGACGATCCTCGGGCAGGGCGTCGACGAGCTCGAGCATGTCGTCGATCTCGAGCCGACTGAAGACCTCCGCGAGCCGCTCGTCGGACACCGCCTCGAAGATCTCCGGCAGGAACTCCGGCGGCAGCTCGCGCAGCATGCGCGCCGCCCGCTGATGCTTGAAGAGCAGGTCGATCACCAGGCGGATCTCGTCGGGCGTGAGGTCGCGCAGGATCGGGCCGAGGTCGGCGGGGTGGACGCGCTCGAGCAGCTTCTCCGCCCGGAAATGGGCCCCCGACTTCAGGAGCCGGCGCAGGATGCGGGTCGTGACGACCGACTGGGCCATGGGGGGCGCTCCTCCGGGTGGCGCGCTCAGGGCTTACCCCAATTCCCGTCGGTCATCTACCCCGAACCCAGGTTCGACGTGCGCTTGCGCTCAAGCTTGCCGGTGAGTTGCCGATCCGTGAGGGGTGCCCCCGATGCGCTGCGCTCGGACAGGGCGCGAATGCACGCGGGAGGCAGGAAATCGGATGGGGCGAACACGGCTGCGGGGACTCGAGATCGCGGGAATCCAGATCGGGATCGAGGTCCCGGATCCGTGTGAATGGGAATGGCCCGACACGGCCGTACGAGAATTCGCCTGTCCGCCGAGAGCGCCCGAAATCCATGTCGGACTTCGCATCGCAGAACTCGGCTCGGGCGAACTCCACGGCGAACGCTACCACGTGGGCGGCTCGACCTTCGAGATCGCGCGTCGCGGCGAAGACTGGTTGATCGCGCTCTCGCGCGGCGGGAAGCGGCGCCAGCTCGCGCTCTTCGATCGGGATTTCCGGATCGGCGAGATCGTCCAGAGCCCTGAATGGGCGCAGGAGCGCCGATATCCGCTTGCGGGCGGCCTCGATGAATGGCTCGTACTCCAGCGGACGGTCGCGCGCGGCGGGCTGTGTGTCAGCGGCCGAGTGACGTTCCAGAACGGCGGCGCCCGGATCGAGCTCGGCCGGGACGAATCCGGAGCGACCCAGGGCTGGCGCGTGGCCACGCCGTCCCTGCTCGGGCGACAGAGCCTTGTGTTGCGAGCGGAGGGAGCCGGGCTGCGGGTCTTCCGAACGCCCTGGTCTTCGGTCATGGATGAGCGTCTGGGCAACGACGCGCGCGTCGTCGAGCTGCGCTGCTTCGATGCCTCCGAGCAGGTCTTTCGCGAGCTGCTCGATCCGCGCGATGCCGCGGAGGAGCTCGTGAGCCATGCCGTGCTTCCGCTCAACGACGAGCGCTTTCTCGATCGCGTGCTCCGGAACGCGACCCGTGCCAGCGAGCAGGCGAGCTGCGTGCGGCTGGGAGTCCCCGCTGTTGCAGGCCGCGCCCCCGCTGATTCGTCCCCGCCGCTCGCCCACGTCCTGATGCCGCTTCGCAGCGTCGGCTGAATCCTCGCCGGGTGCGCGGGGGTGTTCGAAGGAAAGCCTTCCCTCGGAGCCTCGCTCACCGCGCCGCTCGTCCGGGACAAAAGACCAGAATGGGGGGGGTTCACCTGTTGCGCACGTCACAGTCAGACAGGATGCTCCGCAGGCCCCCACGGGAGCAGGTGTCGGCATCCTCGCAAACGAAATGAATGCTTCGGATCCGATCACACGCTCGCGACCGGGCGCCATCCAGGACCATGGACCACTCGACCGAACCGACGTGCGGGGGTGCAGAAGTTGATGAAGCAGCTGATCGAAGACATCGTCAAGTCGCTCGTCGACCGGCCTGAAGAGGTCCAGATCAAGGAAGTCGTCGGCGATCACGCGCACGTTCTCGAGCTGCGCGTGTCGAAAGAGGATCTCGGCAAGGTGATCGGGAAGGGCGGGGCGCATGCATCCGCCATCCGCACGTTGATGGCCGCCGCGAGCGGCAAGGAACGCAAGCGCTACATCCTCGAGATCATCGAGTACTGAGCAGCGCTCGCGATCGCATCGGTGGGCCGGCTCGCTGCGCCGCGCACGCGAGCGCACGCATTCGAGGCGGCCGGCCTCCTGAATCCCTGAAAAGCAACTTCACTCCTCCCACCGGCAGCTCCGGCGTCGCAGATCCTGCCGGCGCCCTGGGCGACGATCGGCCGGGCAGATTTCCCTTCGGACACATCGCGGACGGTCCGATAGCTCCGCCGAGGTCGGGCACCGTCCGGCCGCAGGGCAGGAGCGCGGTTCGGCATGCTTCACGAAGGCGACGGATTGCAGGCGCGAGCGAAGAATGGGCGGGCCGAGCTTCCGACGAGCGCGCGTGAAGCCTTCGAGCGCGGCCAGGCGCTGCTCGCTTCGGGCGATGCGGCGGCGGCCATCGGATTGCTGCGTGAAGCGCAGGATGCCGCCCCCGAGCATGCCCAGATCCGCTCCACGCTCGGCGTGGCGCTGGCGCTCGGTGCCCGGGATTTCGAGACTGCTCGCTCGCTTTGCGAATCCGCCGCGAAGCAGGAGTTCTTCAATCCCGACCTCTATCTGAACCTGGCGCGTGTCTACCTCTCCGTCGGTCGTCGGCCCGAGGCGCTGCGCTATCTGCGACGGGGCCAGATGATCGATCCCGGCCATCAGGCGATCCGCGAGGCGGTCCATGACCTGGGGCTGCGACGGGTACCGATCGTGCCCTTCCTGCCGCGCCGGCACGTCGTGAATCGGATGCTGGGCGGGGTCCGCAGCTTGTTCGTCGACCGGATCCTCGGATATTGAATTCCTCGGGCCCCTGGGGATCGGCGCAGTCGTGGACGCGCGCCTCGGGACGGGTGCCTGGATTTGCTTGACACGGCGAGAGCGAGCTTCTAAACCTCCCCGCGCCCCGGGCCTGGCCCGAGTGGCTCGAAGGCTCGCAGGGCTGCGCGCGCGGCAGACGAGACCCGCCTTCGCAAGTTCAGTCCATTCATGGATCGGCGCGAATCGCGCGGAGCACGGAGACGTCCAGTGGGTAGTGTGATCAAGAAGCGCCGCAAGAAGATGCGAAAGCACAAGCAGCGCAAGCTCCTCAAGCGGCAGCGGCACAAGAAGTAGAAAAGCCTCGTCGAGCTCGCCCTGGGAGCTCGCTGGACGCTCGAAGAGGAGCCGGATCGATCCGGCTCCCTCGAGCGTTTTTTTTTGCGCGCGCGCAGCGACGCCGCACGGAAGTGCGAGCAGAGGCGGGCGCGGCTCGGTCCAGCGAGCCCGATTTCGGCCGCTGCTTCCCCGACCCCATCAGGCCTCGGTTCCGACGACGCAAGGCGCGGGAGCGTGTCGCAAGACCGCGTCCTGCACGCGCTGTAGACGAGCCTGGAAGAATCGTTGACCGATCGTTGGATCGAAAATGCGTCGCGTCGATCGCAAGTCGAGCGGACATCTGTCTGTTTTTTTTGGCGAATTCTCTTGACGGCATTTGCATCGTGTTGTTATCTGGGGCGCAACAAACGCTCTATCGCTGCGGATCGATACGAGAAGGATTGATTGTTTCCTTCAAGTTGCCTGTGAGTGATCCCGATAGGGACCGCAACCGAGGAGTTGGCCGCACGAGATCACGAACGACCAATGCCCGACCAACAGGTCCGGAAGGACCTCGGGAAGGGAAGAGGAAGCTCGAATCTCGGCTCGCTGCGATCCCGAGGCCCAGGTGGGACGGAGGATCGGACCGAGGTGACAGGACGGAGTCGGAGCAATCCGGAGCCGGACGATGCGCGGGCACGGCCGAGGCGTTAAGAGCGATTGATCAAAGGGGGAAACCCAGTCATGGCAGCGAAGAAGAAGGCCTCCAAGCGGAAGGCCACGAAGAAGAAGGCCACCAAGAAGGCGGCCACGAAGAAGAAGGCCACGAGGAAGAAGGCGACCCGCAAGAAGGCCGCCAAGAAGAAGTAGTCGCATTTCATCCGCGGCGTCGAGAGACCTGCGGATGATGGCCACTACGGATCAGTCCGCCTGGGTCGGGATCCTTCGGGATCAAGGTCCAGAAAGTTCGAAACGGACTGATTTCTCGAGGTCAAGGGACCCCGGCTGGGATGACTAGCCGGGGTTTCCTTCGTCTGGCCCCTGAACTAGATTGCCGCCCGCCCGAGTGGACCCGAGCGCCCGGACGGCTCCGATCCGCCGATCTCATCCCAGCGAGGAAGCATGGCCCGAATCACGATCGAAGATTGCATGGAGAAGGTGCCGAACCGGTTTCATCTGGTTCGCATGGCCTCGATCCGCGCCAAGCAGCTGAAGAAGGGTGCGCGGCCGCTGCTGACCTCGGAAGGCAACAAGGAAATCGTGATGAGCCTGCGCGAGATCGCTGCGGGGCTCGTCAAGCCGGGCGAGGCCGAGCTGCCGCCGCCGCGTCCGGTCGCTCCGGTCGTCGCCGCGCCGCGACCGGCGCCCCGGCCCGCCGCGCCGCCGGCCCCCAAGACGTCGTCGAGCATCGATTGGGACGACGAGCTCGAAGAGGGCAGCGACGACTGACGGTTTCTAGACCGTCGTGACCGGAAGGCTGAACTCGATGCGCGTTCCGCTCCCGGGCTCGCTCGTGAGCATCGAATCCCCTTCGAGCAGGGTCAGCAGATCGTGTACCAGCGTCAGGCCGAGGCCGGCGCCCCGGTAACGCGCGCTCGCGCGGTCGTCGACCTGATAGAACTCGTTCCAGATGCATCGCTGATCGTCGGCGCAGATCCCGATCCCGGTATCCGCGACCCAGCAATGGAGGCGGCCGTCTTCGAGCCGGGCTCCGATCCGGATCGTTCCCTGCTCGGTGAACTTCACGGCGTTGTCGAGCAGGTGGAAGAGGATCTGGTTCAGCTTTCCGAGATCCGTCCGGATCTTGCCGATGGGCTCGGCGATCTCCTTCTGGATCTCGACGGGCTTGCTGCCGAGCGCGTCCTGGACGCTGAAGATCGTTTCGTCGATGACGTCCGAGACCGACAGCTCCTGAATCTCGATGGGGAGCTCGTTCTGCTTCAGGCGCCAGAGATCGAGGATGTTCTGGAGCGTGCGCTGGAAGGCGGTGCCCTCGTCGAGGGCGTGGCGCAGCGTGTCGCGCGAGGCCGGCGAGAGATTCTCGTGCTCGCTCGAGAGGACGGTGATCGTCGCCTCGATGATGCTGTTGAGAGGCGTGCGGAGCTCTCGCGACATCTTCTCGATGAAGTCGTTCTTGAGCTTCTCGATCTTGCCGAGCTTTTCGTTGCTGCGCAGCAGCTCGATGTCCTGAGCGAAGAGCTCTTCGGAGAGACGCAGCAGCTCGTCGCTGCGCTCGTCGGTGGTGGACGCGATCGCCGCCTTCGATCCATCGCTGCGATGCGAGAGACTCTCGGCGATGGCGACGACCGCCGGATGATCGATCTGGCAGGCGGCGCTCCAGGCCAGGGTTTCGATCGCTTCCCGCGCGTCCGCACCGAGCGGTCCGGTCGGTGCGACCGCGACCACGCCGACCGCGACGCCTCGCGCCACCAGCGGAATCGCGATCAAGCCCTCGCTGCCGCCGCGACCGGCGATGGGTCCGTCGAGCGGACCGCTCTTCGGCAGCGCGCTCGCGAGTGCGGCCTGGATCATGGCGTCGGTCTTCATGGCGAGCCCGCGCGCCTCTTCGGCATTGCGGAAGCCCGCGGCGGCTCGCAGTCGCGGCTTGCCGCCGGACGCTTCGGGGGCCGTGAATACGAGCGTCGCACCGCCGCCCGCGAGTCCGGAGGTCTGGCTCGCCGTGATGCGGAGCGATCGGACGAGTCGTTCGTCTTCGGCCGTCCCTTTTCGGATATCCATCTCGGGCGGCCTTTCTAGAACCGGTCGTCGGGTTCGATGTCGAAGAGCGCCTCGGGCTTCGCGTCGACTTCGCCGTCGTCGTGGAGCAGGCCCTCCATCTCGAGCCGGGTCTGGAAGTCCGTCGGATTCGACGCCGTATTGAGCGCTTCCTCGATCGTGATCTTGTTCGCCTTCAAGAGATCGAAGAGGTGCTGATCGAAGGTCTGCATGCGTTCGCTGCGGCCACGCGCGATCAGGTCGGTGATCTCGTGGGTCCGGGCGGGATCCTTGATGCACTCCTGGATCGAGCGCGTCGAGCGCATCACCTCGACCGCCGGGACCCGACCATTCTGTTTCTTGTTGATGAGCAGGCGGAGCGAGACGACAGCCTTCAGGTTGTCCGCGAGACGCGCACGCACTTGCAGGTGTTCCTCGGTCGGGAAGAACGAGACGAGGCGATTGATGGTCGAGGCGACGTCGGCGGTGTGGATCGTCGAGAAGACGAGATGCCCGGTCTCCGCGGCCTTCAGCGAGGTGTCCACCGTTTCGAGATCGCGCATCTCGCCGACCATGATGACGTCGGGATCCTGTCGGAGCGCGGCCCGCAGCGCGTCGGGGAAGGAGGCCGTGTCGGTCCCGATCTCGCGCTGGGTGATGATGCTGCGGTCGTGGGTGAAGACGAATTCGATCGGATCCTCGACGGTCACGATCTTGCTCTTCCGCTGACGATTGACCTCGTTCAGCATGGTCGCGAGCGTCGTCGACTTGCCCATGCCCGTCGGCCCCGTGACGAGCACGAGGCCGCGGCGGACCTGGGCGATGTCGCCGAGCACCGAGGGCAGGTTCAGATCGGCGAAGGTCTTGATCTGCAGCGGGATCACCCGCAGCACGATGTTGAAATAACGTCGCTGGCGCGAGATGTTGACCCGAAAGCGGCCTTCTCCGGGCAGCTCGAAGGCGAGGTCGCGCTCGTTGAAGTCGAGATCCTGGCCGAGCGGATCGTGTTCGATCAGGATCCGGACGATCTCTTCCGTGTCCTGGGGCGTCAGGACCTTGTAGCGGAGCTCGACGAGCTCGCCGTGGAAGCGGTAGAGGGGCAGATATCCGACCTGGAAATGGATGTCGGATGCACCCTTCTCGAGACCGAGTCGGAGCAGCCGGTACAGCTTTTCCCGTTCCATCGGCGTTCCTTTGCAGCAGGACTCCGCGGGCCGGGGGCGCGCGGTCGGGACGATCTCGGGTCGTATCGGCTTTCGAGAGGCCCCCTTGACCCTGGAATGGCGGTGGAGGCCCGATCGGGTCTCGCGGTCTCCGCTATCGTCCGAATGGGTCTGCCGCAGGCGAGGCGGATTCGGCGCGGAAGAGGGGCGACGATCGGTGTTGCCGGGAGAGGGATCAGATGAGCGGACGGTTGCGTTCGGCGGTCGTTGTCTGGAGCCCGGCGCGGACGGCCGCGTCGCGGGGCACCTTCAGAGTCGCGCTCGGTCTCGCGCTCGGCGTCGTCTTCGGGCTGGCCCTCCTCCGCCCGGCCGGGGCGGCGCAGGGCGAAGGCGGTGTCGATGGGCCGTCTTCTGCCCCGGCCGATGAAGACGTGTTGAGCTTGCCGGGCCGCTCTCTGCCGGGGGATTCGGGCGCGGCGGGGCAGGGCGATCGCGAACTCGACGACCTCTTGAAGCTGCCGAGCGGCTTCATGACCCGCGAAGCGGATCGGCAGCCGGTGGCCGGAGCCTCGGAGGACGAATGGCGGCGGCGTTTCACACGGGCCGAGAAGGCCATTGGCGATGCGCGTGAGACCCTCGCGGAGACCCGCCGGGAGCTCGACGGCCTGGCCGGGACGGGCGGGGCGAGCCAATGGTCGGTGGCGCCGCCCGGAGCATCGGGGCAGGACGGCGCTTCGACCTCTCCGCTCTCTTTCAAGCTGAGACAGGAGCTCGTTCGCAACCGGGAAGCGCTCGAAGAGGCCGAAAAGGCCCTGCGCGAGCTCAAGATCGAAGCCGATCTCGCGGGCGTCCCGGCAGGCTGGCGGGTCGTGGCCTCGAGTCCATCGCCCGCGCCTCCTTCCCCGAACTAGATCATTCGCGGCATGGCGACCCCGAAAACCGAGGCTACTTTCTGCGCCGTTCGCGTCCCGCCCGGCAGACCCGGGCTGGATCGAGATGGATCGACGAGCCGGTTGGTGACTGGCCGATCAAAGCAACAGAGATCACGATCGGGATCGATCGATCGATCGATGAATCGATGAATCGAAATAAGAGGAGCGTTGCATGTCGGATTCCCACGGCGAGCCGAAGACGGTCAACGAGGACGGGCCCGGGATCAACGGGGACCTCGCTTCCTGGCTGTACGTGCTGGGCGGGATTCCGATGATGATCCTCTTCTTCGTGGTGCTGTTCACGCTCGTTCGCCTCGGCGACGCCCGGAACATCATGATCCCCGGCTGATCCCGGCGGTGATCCCCGGCTGGCCGCGCGTCGCGTGCCGGGAAGCTGCGATCCGATTGCGGGCCGAGCAGCGGGCTCGGGGTCTTCCCTGAGCCCCGAACCGCGGATCTCGTTGGATTCTTCTTCCGCTTCAGCCCCCGCGCTTCATTTCTGATGGCATGCGACCGATGACGGGGTCATGTCGACCCGATCGGACCGTCCGGCCCTCACCCGCTGCATTGCGCCGGGAATGGCCGGCCTCTTGCTCGGGCTCGGAATGGGCTGCTCGGGAATCGCCCCCCGGCCCGCCGAGACCATCTCCGCCCGATACTTCGAGGCTCCGGCTCCCGACGACGTCTGGAGCCCGAAGATCGAGGGATGGCAGCGTCGTGAGCGTTTCGACTCCGAGCTGATGGCGCCCCTCGAGAGCGGACCGGCCGTCGAGTCCGCGGGTTGGAGCGAGGCGAATCGCAGCCTGCCGACCGATCAGCGCGACGAGGATGGCCTGCGATCCCGGTATTTCCGATTCCGTGTCGAACGCAAGCGGGCCCTCGCCGCCGACGTTGCCGAGTGGATCCAGGCAGAGGCGAAGAAGGTCTACCGCGAAGACGGCGCGATCGATCATTGGGCCACCTTCGAGGAGACCCTCGCCCGCGGCGGCGACGATTGCGACGGCCTCGAGCTGCTCGTCTTCCATGCGCTGCGCGATCTCGGATTCGCCAAGACCGAGGTCTACCGCGCGATCGTGATGCGGCCCTCGGACGGGCAGCACCACATGGTGACGCTCTGGTTCGAAGATCCGAGCGATCCTTGGGTCATCGATCCGACCGGCGCGATGACGCTGGGCATGCCGCGCATGTCCGAGCTTCCCGAATGGTCCCCGATCAAGGTCTTCACCGACCGCGTCGAGTACACCGTTCGAACCCGCCCGAACGACCTCGCGAACAATCCCTGATCCGCTTCCTCCGTGATTCCCACGAGCCTCGGATCCGTGCTCGGCCGGATCGAGCGAGCGCCGCCCCGCGTCGATAGACGACCCGTGAAGGTCGGCTCCCGAGTGCGTGCGGGACCGCGGAGGCCCGCATCGAATGGATCTGGGAACGATCATCGGGTTCGTCGGCGGCTTCGGCGTCGTCGCCCTGGGCATGCTGCTCGGCAGCGGCATCCTGCCCTTCATCGACGTGCCTTCGGTCATCATCGTGGTCGGCGGCACGATCTCGACCGCCTTCATCAATCAACGCATCCCCTACGTGATCGGGGCCTTCAAGTGCGCCGTCCAGGTCTTCATCGACAAGTCGACGCCCAAGGCGGCGATGATCCCGCTGATCGTCAATCTGGCGAACAAGGCACGCAAGGAGGGACTCGTCGCGCTCGAGGGCGAGCAGATCGACGATCCCTTCCTCGCGCGGGGCGTGCGCCTCGGCGTCGACGGCCTCAGCCCCGAAGTCATCAAGGAGGCGCTCGCCGGTGAGCTCTCCGCGATGAAGGAACGCCACGATCGCGGACAGAAGATCTTCAAGTTCATGGCGGCGACGTCGCCCTCGATGGGCCTCATCGGGACGATCATCGGTCTCGTGCAGATGCTCCAGAACCTGAGCGATCCGGACGCGATCGGGCCTTCGATGGCCGTCGCCCTTCTCACGACCCTGTACGGTGCCTTGATCGCCTTCCTCATCTGCGGCCCCATCGCGGAAAAGCTCATCAACCGCACGGGTGAAGAGGTCGCGGTCAAGAAGATGGCGATCGCCGGGGTCGAATCGATCCTCAAGGGCGACAACTCGATGGTCATCCAGAGCAAGCTGATGGCCTTCCTCTCACCGCAGGAGCGAGAGGCCCTCGCGTCGGAGTAGCCTGGGATGGGTCTCGATCCGAGCGAAGCGGAAGATCACGTCTGCGCCGAAGGCGCACCGGCCTGGCTCGCGACGATGGGCGATCTGATGAGCAACCTGCTCGTCTTCTTCGTCCTGATGCTCTCCTTCGCGAACACGGACAAACGCATCTTCCTCGAGACGATGGAGTCGATCCAGACCGCCTTCGGCGTCGTCGATACCAACTCCGCCCAATCGGCCTCCGACACGATCATCGACTGGGAGGCGAAGTCTTCGACGCCCTGTGAAGTCGCGCGGGCCGATCAGGAGAGCCAATCGCCGTCGATGGATCAGAAGATCATGCAGCAGGTCCAGCAGGCGATCGCGAAGAACGGGCTTTCGCGCGTCGTCGAGGCCGATGCCTCCGAGCGGGGCGTCATCGTCCGTGTCAAGGGCAACGCGCTCTTCAAACCCGGCTCCGATCAGCTGCTGCCGATCTCGTTCGTCTTCCTCGACGAGATCGTGCGGATCACCGAGGAATTCCCCTACGAGCTCTCGATCGAGGGCCACACCGACGATTCCGCGATCGAATCCTCCCGTTTTCCCACCAACTGGCATCTCTCGACGGCGCGCTCGATCTCCGTTCTCCGATACATGATCGACTCGGGAAAGATCGACCCGAGCCGCGTCGCCGTTTCGGGCTTCGGTGCGACGCGGCCCCTCGTCCCGAACGACACGCCGGAGAATCGCGCCGCGAACCGCCGCGTCGAGTTCGTCTACAAGCGCGATCCCGTCGACGATCGTTCGACGCGTGCACAGCGCCGTGCCGCCCGTCGCGCGGAGCTCTCGGACTCGATCGTCGAGTGAGGTCGGGCGCAGCGCGCGCCCTCGTCCCGGGTGGTCGCACGGGCGATCGGTATTTCCACCGGCCCGGCGTCCTGCTGCTCCGGGCGTCGCTCCCCGCTGTTCGCCCGATGCGCCGACGCGCGCGATTCGCAGTCTGAACTCCGTTCCATCCCTGCTGCAAGATTGCACGAATAACGCTCAAGCGGCCATCTCAAGGGCCGATCGTTGAAACGTTTTCGGCGTTCGTGGATTGCATTGCGGAAGGGATCCGATCATGGTGAACGAAGAGGGCGGAAGATTCTTCCGCGACGACGCGAGACCGTCGTCCGCGCCCCGGCGCTCGTCCTCTCGGGAGCCCGCTCGCATCCTGATCGTCGACCCGATCGTCGGCTCGCGCTTCGCGCTCGCGAACGTGGTCGCCCAGCCCGGCGTACTCGCCGAGACCGCCTCGTCGGCCGACGACGCGCGGCTTCGGCTGACGCGCGGCGGAATCGCCCTCGTGCTGGTCGACGACGATCTCGGTGGCGAGGGGCGCGGTCTCGAATTTCTCACCCGGGTGCGCGCATCCCATCCCGGCGTCCGCCGTGCGCTCGTGATCCGGGCGGACATCGTTCCGTCGCGACGGAACGACCTCGACCGGGCCGGTCTCGCGTTCGTCGTCGCCAAACCCTGGGATCCCGCCGCGCTCCGGAGTGCCGTCCGGGAGAATCTGGGTGCAGAGGTCGCGTTCGCGGCCTGGGAGCCTCGCTCCACGACCGCGGTTTCGACCGCTCCGCTGCTCGCGCGGGACGGGACCGGAGAGGAAGTCGATCGCCGGATCGACCTGCTCGCGCGAGGCCTGCTCGCCGGTCTGAACTCCTGCGAAGCCGAATCCGAGGTCTTCGAGCTGCTCCATGCCGAGCTCGCCGAGTCACTCGATTCGCAGCGCTGGCTCTGGGTCGACGAGGATCGGTCGCGTGCGACGCGCATCGTCGGCGACTGGCCGCTCGAGAGCGGCATCGACGCCGAGAGCCTGCCCCAGGACGAGCGACGGCTGCTCGATCACGCCCGTCGATCCTCGCGCATCACGCGTCTCGATCGCCGCCGCGAGCCCGATGCGAGCGAGGGATCGCCCACGGCCTGCGTCGGGTTCACCGTCAAGGACGGCGGTCGTCGCGTGATCACGGCGCTCGTGTGGGTCGCCCCGGATCGCTGCACGGCGGTGCTCGCGCTGCTGCGCGAGATCCAGTCGGGGCTGCAGCTCGCATTTCGCCGGATCCGGGACGCCGAGGCTCGCGCGACCGCGGCGCGACGACTCGCACGCAGGGTTTCGGAGGAGCTGCGAACGCCGGTCGGCGCGCTCTCGCACGCCATCGACCGACTGCGGGGCGAGGCAGTCCGCGCCGGAATGTCGACGGAGTGGGTCGATCGGGTCTCCTCGGAGTCGCAGCGGCTCGCCCGGGCCGTGGAGCTCTTCGAAGACGGACTCTTCCCGGAGCCCGACGAGACGCACGTCAACGCGAATTGATTTCAATCGACGCTGCGGTCCGGAACCGTCGCGATTCGAACTTAGGAGGCAGTCGAGGGTGGCCAGGATCCTGATCGTGGATGGAGAAGCGTCTTTCGCGCGCGCTGCGGCGAGCACGCTGCACCTGCAGGGGCACGAAGTCGTCAGCTGCCGGAGCCTCGAGGAGGCACTCCGGGCATGCATCTCTTCTCCGCCACAGCTGGTCCTCGCGGACCTCCGAATCGACGGTGGCGGCGCGTTCGAGCTGCTCGACCGGCTCCGAACAGCGCGCATCGGCTGCGGCGTCGTCGTCACGACGAGTGCGGGCAGCATCGAGAGCGCGGTCGAGGCGATCCAGCGCGGCGCGGCCAACTATCTGCGCAAGCCGATCGAGAGCGCCGACCTCGTCTCGGTCGTCGAAGACGCGCTTGCGAGGGCTCAGGGGCCGGCGATCGAACGACAGACCGCGGCGGTCCAGGAAAAGGACGACCTGCGCGCCCTGACGGGGATCGTCGGCAGCTCGCAGTCGATGGAGAACTTGCTCCGGCTGGTGGAGAAGATCGCGGGCACGGACAGCTCGGTCCTCATCACGGGCGAGACGGGCGTCGGCAAGGAGCTCATCGGCCGCGCCATCCACCGCCTCTCGCGGCGTGCGGATCGCGTCTTCTGCGCGGTCAACTCGGCGGCCTTCCCGGAAACGCTGCTGGAGAGCGAGCTCTTCGGTCATCGGCGCGGTGCGTTCACCGGCGCGACCGGGAACAAGAAGGGCTTGTTCGAGTTCGCCCACGAGGGCACGGTCTTCCTCGACGAGGTCGCGGAGATGCCCCTCTCGATGCAGGTCAAGCTGCTGCGATTCCTCCAGACCGGCGAGGTGCGTCCGGTCGGCGACGAGACGACACGTTATGTCGACGTCCGGCTGGTCGCCGCGACCAACAAAGTCCTCGAGCGGGAGGTGGCGAGCGGCGCGTTCCGCGAGGATCTCTACTACCGCCTGGCGGTGATCCCCATCCATGTCCCTCCGCTGCGCGAGCGACCGGAGGACATCCGCGCGCTCTCGAATCACTTCCTCCGGCGCTTCGCGCAGCGTGCAGGCAAGGCGGTCTCGGGCATCGCGGAGGACGCGATGGATCTGCTCGTCGGATACGCCTGGCCCGGCAACGTGCGGCAGCTCGAGAATTCGATCGAGCGCGGGGTCGCCCTCTGTCAGGGGCTCGAGATCCAGGTCGAGGACCTCCCGGTCCGCTTGAAGGAGGAGTCGCTGGTCCGCGAGGGCGAGACGATCCAGAGCCTCCAGGTCATGGAGCGTTCGCACATCCTGACGACGCTCGAGCAGGTGGACTGGAATCGCAAACGCGCGGCGGCGCTGCTTCAGATCTCGACGACGACCCTCTGGCGCCGGCTCAAGGAGTTCGGGATCGAGACGGACGGTTCGCGCCGGTCGGCGTCGAACGTGCCGTCGCTGTCGCGCTGAGCCGTCACGGTCGCCCGCGCACGGGCTCGGGCGAGATCCGCCCCCCGGACACGAATCGGAAATGGACACGCCGGCGACGTCGCCGGACGGATGGAGAGGAACGATGGCGAAGGACAAGGACAAGACGGAAGGCAAGGGCGACGCGGCCGACGAGGCAAAGGGCGGCGGAAAGGGCGGCATCGTCATGATCGTCGCTGCCGCGCTCGTTTCGCTCGGACTCGGCGCAGGCGGTGCCTTCTTCTTCGCGGGGACCCAGGCGGCGGCGCCGACGGCGGCGCCCGTCGTTTCCGAGGCCGAGGCCGCGGCGGCCGCCGAGGCCGCCAGCCAGAAGCAGGCGAGCGACAGCTACAAGGAGCGTCTCTACGCGCTCGAGCCGCTGGTCGTCAACGTCACCGGCGACGGATACAACCGCTTCCTGAAGCTGCGGGTGGAGCTCGAGGCGAGCGACGTCGAGCTGAAGAGTGAGATCGAGGCGCGGCTGCCCCAGGTGCGCGACGCGCTGATCGTGCTGCTCTCGAGCAAGCAGCTCTCCGACATCACGGACTTCGAGGGCAAGGCACTGCTCAAGGAGGACATCCTCGAGCGGGTGAACGACCTGCTCGAGACGGGCGACGTCAAGTCGGTGCTCTTCACCGAGTTCGTGGTGCAATGACGATGAGCGGGGCCCAGGCGGACATCCTCTCCCGGGAAGAGCTCGACGCTCTGCTCGAGGAGATGCCCGGCCTCCTGGCCGAGCGCGCTGCTGCGTCCGAGGCCCAGGGCTCGCTCGAGTCCGACCTCGAGCTGGAGCGGGCGAATGAACTCTTCGGGTTCGAATACGGCCGCGCGCTCTCCAATCGTCACGAGCGCTCCATCCAGTTCGTCCTGATCGGGCAGCGCGAGATCGAGATGGCCGAGCTGGCCGAGCTGATGCTGCCGACGGATCTCGCGGGCGTGTTCCAGATCCAGCCGAAGGGCCTGCGTGCCTCGCTCGTGCTGTCCCGGCCGTTCTTCTTCGAGATGCTGTGCACCTTGTTCGGCGCCGGCCCGAACCTCAAGCCGGTGCGTCCGCCGGTCCGGGATTACACCCGCATCGAGCGGCGCTTCTATGCGCGGATCGTGAAGGAGATGCTGGCGCGACTGGAGGAGCAGTGGCAGGCGCTCGCGCCGGTGACACTCGCCTTCGGGGGGCTGCAGGGGCGCGCCGTGATCGCCGAGAGCGAGGTCCGGTCCGCGATCGTCGCGACCTTCGACGTGCGGGGCTTCTCGGCGTCGTGTCGGGTCCGGCTGGCGGTGCCGAGCGAGGCCTTCCGCAAGGCGGGCAAGACGCCGACGCGGGCAGCCAAGGGCGGTCCGCAACCGGGCGTCTCCCTGCTCGACGTCCCGATCCGGCTGCGTGCCCAGATCGGGACCGTGGAGTTGACGCTCGCCGAGGCGGGCCGGCTCGCGGTCGGGCAATCGATTCCGCTCGACGTCCCGACCGACGGCTCGCTCACGGTTCGGATCGGAGAGCGCGAGAAGTTTCGCGGCATCGCGGGGACGCGCGGTGCGAAGCGCGCGGTTCAATTGCAGGAACGCATCGAGGCGGTGGAGTAGCAGCGCATGGGCGACCAGGGCGAGAACCAGGACCTCCCGGAGATCGACGAACGGATCGTCGCGGCGGGAAGCGAGGACGGGAAGAGCACGGCCCAGGGCGGCGCCGTCGCCGCCGATCTCGGCCTCATCCTCGAGGTCCCGCTGCGGCTGACCGTCGAGCTCGGGAGCGCGAACCTGCCCGTTCGCGACGTGCTCGCGCTGACGAAGGGCTCGATCGTCGAGCTCGATCGGATGAGCGGCGAGCCTGCCGACGTGTACGCCAACGATCGCTTGATCGCCCGCGGCGAGATCTCCGTCGCGGACCAGCGGGTCGCGATCCGGATCACCGAGCTGGTCGGTCCGAAAGCCAGGGCCTAGCCATGCGCCCCGGCGGAGGAAGACGTCGATGGAGCTGATCACGGCCCTCGGAGCGGTCCTGCTCGCGATCGTCTGCCTTCGCCAGCTCCTGCTTCGCTTCGGTCCCGCTTCGATCGCCGGCCGCGAGCCGGGTCGCATCCGCATCGTCGACAGCGCGGCGCTCGGAATGAAGCAGAGCCTCCATCTGGTCGAGGTCGACGGGCAGGTGCTCCTGATCGGCTCGAGCGAGTCCGGAATCGTGCGCGTTGCGCGGCTCGAAGACCGCGCGGCACGCCGCGCCGCTCGGGAAGGCGACGAGCAAGGGGCTCCGCAGAGGGTCGCGGGATCCGCGGGACGATCGCGCATCCTGAGGGCGCTGAGCGCGTCGATCGGCGCGCTCTCGCTCGGCGGTGTCGCGGCGCTGCTGCTGGCGGCGGGCGACGCTTCGGCCGCGACGGCGGCCGGGAGCGCGGGCACCGTCTCGGCCGAGCCGACCTTCTCGCTCACGATCAACGGTGCGACCGCCCCCGATCAGATCTCGGACACGCTCAAGATCGTGCTCGTCTTGACGGCGATCTCGGTGGCGCCGTCGATCCTCCTGATGGCGACCTGCTTCACGCGCATCCTGATCGTCCTCGCGCTTTTGCGCCAGGCGCTCGGCACCGCAACGCTGCCTCCGAACCAGGTCCTCGTCGGCCTCGCGCTCATGACCACGGTCTACGTGATGGCCCCCGTCGGCGAAGCGGTCTACGCGGACTCGATCACGCCCTACATGGAGAAGACGATCGGCGGCGAAGAGGCTCTCGCCAAGGGGATCGCGCCGGTCCGGGACTACATGCTGCGTCAGGTCCGGGAGTCGGATCTCATGCTCTTCGTCGAGATGAAGGGCGATGCGATTCCGGAGGACGAGAGCGAGGTTTCGATCGCGACCCTGATGCCCGCATTCATGATCAGCGAGATGCGGGCCGCCTTCGAGATCGGGTTCATGATCTATCTGCCCTTCCTCGTCGTCGATCTCGTGATCGCCTCGATGCTGATCTCGCTCGGCATGATCATGCTGCCGCCCGTGATGATCGCGCTTCCGTTCAAGCTGATGCTCTTCGTGCTCGTCGACGGCTGGAACCTGACCCTCACCTCGCTCGTTGCGGGACTCCAATGAGCGAGCGTGGGCGCGCGGAGGGCGGGCGATGAGCCTCGAACAGATCAGCACGGTCATGCAGGACATGATGATGACGACGCTCATCGTCGCGGCACCGATGTTGCTGGCCGCGCTGGTCGTCGGTCTCGCAATCTCGGTCTTTCAGGCCGCCACGCAGATCAACGAGCAGACGCTCTCCTTCGTCCCGAAGATCGTCATCGTGTTCGGGGTCTTCGGAGCACTCTTTCCCTGGATGATGCAGCTCATGATGGAGTTCAACGGGCGGGTCATGGGCATCATCGCCGGACCGGGTGGACCGTGACCATCGAGCTCGCGCTGATGCCGGTGCTCACGGCGCTGCTCGGAAGCGTCCGGGTACTGGCCATGGTCTGGGTCGGACCGCTCTTCAGCCACCCGGCGATCGGCGCGCGCGTCCGCATCGTCTTCGCGCTGATGATCGCCTGGGTCGCCGCACCGGTCGCCGTCGGCCCGCTCGCCGCGGGGCAGTGGAGCCTCGCCAGCCTGCTCGCGGCGGCCTCCGTCGAGCTGCTCTTCGGTCTGGCCGTCGGGATCGGCGCGATGCTCGTCTTCTCGGCGATGATGATGCTCGGCGAGCTGCTGGCGGTGCAGGGCGGTCTCGGGGCGGCGCAGACGATCGATCCGGCGACGGGGGTCTCGAGTCCGGCGATCGGCCTCGCGCTCGAATCCTTCGCGCTGCTGATCTTCCTCGCGATCGACGGCCATCACGATCTGATCCGCGGGATCGCGGCGACCTTCGAGGTGCTTCCCGTCGGCGGCGGGCTGCCGTCCGCGGACGTATTCCTGGAGATGACGCGCCTCGGCGGCCATGTCTGGCAGGTCGCCTTCCAGATCGCGGCGCCGGTGACGGTGGCGATCTTCGTCCAGAACATCGCGACCGGCGTGCTCGGGCGGGCGATGCCCCAGCTCAACATCCTCATCATCAACCTGCCGATCCACGTGGGTCTCGTCTTCCTCATCGTGGGGCTCGGCGCCGACGACTTCATGCACGCGATGAAGGACTCGATCGAGGTCTGGCCCGAGACCGTCTTCGGCGTCCTCTCCGGGGATTCCCATGGCGGATGAAGAGGACAAGACCGAGCCGGCGACGCCCAAGAAGCG
>CAUJGH010000107.1 GCA_963169575.1 Myxococcota bacterium
GGCCGAACATGTTGAAGGAGGTCTCGCTCGCGCCGATGTGGAAGTTGACCGGCAGACCGGAGGCGTCGACGGCCTCCCAGAAGGGGAGCCATTCGGGGCATCCGAGGTCCGGCAGCCCGATCGAGTCGGGATCGCTGCACATCACGATGCCCTTCATGCCCATCTGCTTCGCGCGCGCGACCTCGTCGACGCATTGCGCGATGTTCCACCACGGCATCAGCGCCATCGGGAAGAGCCGGTCCTTCGACTCGGCCTGGATCTCCGCCATCGCGTCGTTGTAGATCTGGGCACAGGCGAGCCGGAGCGCGTCGTCCTTCACCTTCATGAAGTTCTGGCTGCCGAAGCCGGCGACGTTCGGATAGAGGATCTGGGCGTGCAGGCCGGTGGCGTCGAGCAGCTCGACGCGGGCCTTCATGTCCCAGGAGGCGACGTGGACGTCGTCGATGCTCCAGCCCATGAACTCGAGGCCCTTCGACTTGCGTCCGTCCTTGAAGATCACGGAGGAGGGCGTCGCCATGGACAGCTCGATGCCGTCGGCGACGACCCAGGCCTTCTTGTCCCCGCTCTGCTCGACGCGCGGGAGCAGGTTCTTGTACTTCCCGGATGCGCGCCTGGTCCAGAGATCGTGCGGCTCGCTGATGTGGGCGTCGACGTCGATGATCTGGTAGCCGGTCGGGTTCTTCGCGGTCGTGGGGCTCATTTGGGCATGCCTCCGGAGAGTGCGTCGTGGCCGATCGCCGGCTCGACGAACTGGGTGAAGTTGGGGCCGCGACGGAGCGCATGGCCGCCGTCGACGTTGATGCAGGTCCCCGTGACCCAGCGGGATTCGGGGCCGACGAGGTAGCGGGCGAGATGGGCGACGTCCTCGGACTCGCCGACGCCGTCGAGGGGCGTGTTCTCGATGTAGGACTTGTAGACGTCGCTCCCGCGCGGAATGCCCTCCATGATCTCGGTCGCGATGAAGCCGGGACGGATCGAGTTGAAGCGGATCTTCGCCGGGCCGAACTCGTCGGCGGCGTTCTTCATCATCTGCTCGATGCCGGCCTTGCCGACGCAGTAGGCGCCGAAATAGAGATGCGTGACGTGACCGGCGATCGAGGACATGCCGACGAAGGAGCCGCCGCCGGCCCTCTTCATGAGAGGCACGGTGTGCTTCACGCAGAGCATCGTCGACAGGACGTTGAGATGGAGGACGCGGATGAACTCGTCCGTGTTCTGGAGATGGTAGGGGCCCATGCCGCCCCCGCCGCCGGCGTTCGCGATGCAACCGTCGAGCTCGCCCGTCATCGAGGCCGCGCGGGCGACGATGCGCTTCACGTCGTCTTCGTTCGTGACGTCGCCCGTCTCGACCTGGATGCGGCCGCCGTGGCCGGCGCCGGCCGCGATCTTCTTCGCGGCTTCTTCGAGCTTGCTCGCCGTACGGCCGCAGATCGTGACGGCGGCGCCGTCGGCGACGAGGCGCGCGGCGCAGGCGGCGCCGCTGCCGGTGCCGCCGCCGGTCACGAGAAATGCCATGCCTTCGAGGCCACCGGACGGAATGCTTCCCTTCGACTTGCTCATGACGATCGCTTGCCTTCCTCGTTCTGGTTCTGGGGCGAGAGGGTTCTCGGGAGATGATGACCGGACGCGAGTCCGTCCGGGTTCGGAACGCCCCGAGCATACCTCGCGAAAACGCGACCGGAGAGCGGAGCGGGCGCTTCGATCGGAGGCCGAAGCGCGGCAGCCGCCGCGCTGCAGGGGCGCGGCGGGGGTGGGCCCGACGGGGTAACGTGGCGCGCTGCGCAGGATCCGGGGCCGGACAAGCGGTCCGCCGCCCCGGGCCAGGAAACTCGAATGTGATTCGAACGAGAGAGGTCCCCGATGTCCGTCCGACTGACCGTCCAGCTCACCGTCAAGCCCGGCACCGCCAACGACTTCAAGGCCGCCGCGAAGCCGGCCCTCGCGCGCGTGAAGCGCGAGGACGCGGGCTGCGAGATGTACGACCTGTTTCAGAGCGTCGACGACGACACGCGCTTCGTCATGGTCGAGAGCTGGGCTTCCGAAGCGGAGCTCGACGCCCACATGAAGAGCCCGACCATGGGCGACGTCGGCAAGGCGCTCGGCGCGTTCATCGGCGGCGCGCCGGTGATGCACAAATACAAGGACTGAGAGTTCCTCGCAGGAGTTCGCATGCGCGGCCGCCTTCGCGAAGCGTTTCTCTCCGAGTGCGCAGCTGCCCGACGGGCGGAGGCGGCGGGGACGCTCGACGAGGCATGGCGCCGGCTCGAGCGTGCCCACGTCTTGTCCCAGGCGCATGCCATACCGCACGTCCGCGTGCATCTCTCGATGGCGGCCTTCGCGCTTCGACGGCGGGATGTGGCCGAGCTGCTCGGTCAGATTCCGCGGATCCTGCTCGCTGCACCGGGGTCCTGGACCGGTCGTGCGCCGCGCGGCAACACCGGCGGCGCGAGAGTCGGGATCTTCGAGCCGATGTCGATCCCGCCCGATCTCGCGCATCTGCTCGAGGATCCGCCCGGCGACCCTCTTGCGCTCGAGTAGCGAGCCGTCGAGCGGCCGGTCGTCGTGCGCTCGCTAGGCCGTCGCGCGTTCGCGCGGCTCGCCGAGCAGGCGCTGCGCCACGAGCTCGAACGAGCGCAGCCGCGCGTCGAAGTCGAAGCAGATCGTGACGATGCCGAGCTCGTCGGCCCCGTAGTCGGCGGCGATCGCCTCGAGCTCCGCTTCGACCTGCTTCGGATCGCCGACCGTGGCGCGCATGCCCGAGCGCGCCAGGAAATCCTCTTCCTCCGGCGTGAAGACGTGGGCGGCCGCCTCCTCGGGCGACACGATGCCACTGCCGCCCTGGTTCCGCGCCATCTGGATGCGCCCGACCTTCATGCTGGCGGCGTGCCACTCGGCCTGCTCGTGCGTGTCCGCGCATAGCACCTGGACCGCGACGTGGAGGCGCGGCTCGGGGCAGAGGGCCGACGGCCGGAAATGGCGCCGGTAGTGTTCGGCGATCGCCGGCCCCTGGCTCGAGTTGCCGAAGAAGTGGGCGAAGCTGAAGGGCAGGCCGCGATCGGCCGCGAGCATCGCCGAATCGACGCCGGAGCCGAGCAGCCAGATCTCGGGCATGCCGGCGCCCGGCGGGCCCACGCGCATGCCGGCGAAGGGATGGCCCGGCGGCAGGTCGTCGCCGAGGAATCCGATCAGATCGTCGACCTGCTCGGGATAGGCGCGCACGTCGTTCGGCCGCCGGGGATGGGCGAGGGCGAACATCGTCCGCTGGTCGCCGCCGGGGGCGCGGCCGAGGCCGAGGTCGATGCGACGGGGAAAGAGCGTCTCGAGCAGGCGGAAGTTCTCGGCGACCTTGAAGGCGCTGTAATGCGGGAGCATCACGCCGCCCGAACCCACGCGGATCGTGCGCGTCGCACCCGCGACCTGCCCGATCAGGACCTCCGGGCTCGTGCTCGCGATGCCGGCGAGGTTGTGATGCTCGGCGATCCAGAAGCGCGCGTAGCCCCATCGTTCGCATGCGACGGCGAGCTGGACGGATTCGCGCAGGGCGTCGGAGCCGCTGCCGCCCTTGCGCAGGGGAGCCTGTTCGACGACGGAGAGGGAGAAGCTGGGCATGCCGCGACGATACGGAAACGCGCGCAGCGGGGCAGGGCCGGTGATACGCTGGGCCCGGTCGATCGACCGCGACCGCGCCGTCCGCACGTCGGGCCGGGCGCTGGAGGAATGGAAATGCGCGCCGCCTGCTTCGTCGAGTCCGGAAAGCCGATGGAGATCGCGACCGTCCCGGATCCCGCGCCGGGGCCCGGCGAGGTCCTGCTCCGGGTGAAGGGCTGCGGCATCTGCGGCTCCGACCTGCACGTGACGGAGCTCGGCGGCGCGATCCGGCGAGGGACCGTCATGGGCCACGAGTTCGCCGGCGAGATCGTCGCGGTGGGCAAGAACGCGCGGGGCGCTCACGGTCCATGGCGCGAAGGCGACCGGGTCTGCACGATGCCCGGCATCAGCTGCGGCGCCTGTCTCGCCTGCCTGTCCGGCGACGTCATGGGCTGCCCGCGGCTGCGGGTCACGGGCTTCGGCGAGATCGGCGGGGGTTATGCGGAGTATGCGATCGGCGGCGAGCGCATGACCTTCCGGCTGCCCGAATGCGTCTCGAGCGCCGACGGCGCGATGGTCGAGCCGCTCGCGGTCGGGCTCCATGCCGTCGACGTCGCCGGACTCGCCGCCGGCGAGGACGTCCTCGTCGTCGGGGCCGGGCCGGTCGGGCTCGCGATCGCCGTCTGGTCGAAGATCCTGGGCGCTCGCAAGGTCGTCGTCAGCGATCCGGCCCCCCATCGCCGCGCACTGGCGGCGAAGTTCGGGGCGACGGATCTCGTCGATCCGTCGTGCGAGGAGCTGCTGCCCGCGTTCGAGCGCGCGGCGGGCCACGCGCCGAGGCTCGCCTTCGAATGCGTCGGACGGCCCGGCGTCGTCCAGTCGATCGCGCAGATCGCGCCGCGCGGGGCGAAGATCCTGTCGGCGGGGATGTGCATGGCGCCCGATC
>CAUJGH010000108.1 GCA_963169575.1 Myxococcota bacterium
CAGAGCGAGACCCGCCCCGAGAGCGACCATTGGCTGCGCGCGGAGATCAGCATCACCCTCGGCCTCGCGCAGCTGAGCCGGCTCAAGCAGCGCGAGGCGCTCGCGACCTGGCGCCTCGGCGCGCAGCACGGAAGACGGGCAAACGACCTGTCATCGACGGCGCGTTGCCTCCAGCGTGCGCGCATGGCGCTCTTCCTCTGCGGTCGGCTCGAAGAGGCGAAGGCGCTGACCGACGAGGTCGCCGCCCTCAATCGGATCGTGCAGCTCCCGAGCGAAGCCGCGCTGACCCACGCGATCACGGCGGCGATCAGCGTGCTCGCCGGCGAATTCGAGCGGGCCGATCGGGAGCTCGCGCGCGGGCTCGATCAGCTCGCTCGAGCCCGCTATCCCTGGGCCCTCCTCTTGATGGCGCCGACGCGCGCCTGCGCCCGGGCGCTCGCCGGAGATCCGAACGGCGCCCTGCTCGCGCTCGAGAATCTCTTCGATTCGCCGATCGCCGCCGCACGTGAATTCCATCTCGAAGCATTCGCCCATCGCCATCGCGCGCTCGTCGAATACATCGTCGGCGACCCCGTCCGATTCCCCGCCGAGCGCAGCGCCGAGCTCGCAGCGCAGCTTCGCCGGGCCGAGAGCGACGAAGCCGGTCTCTACCAGGCCTGCATCGGACTCGAGCTCGCCTGCGCCCTGCAAGACGCCGATCTCGCCCGCACGGCGCTCGCGATCGGTGAAGACGCCGCCGAGCGCGGCTGGGTCGTCACGACGGGCTGGCCCTTCTGTCTTCCGCGGCTGATCGGCGCCGCGCGGCTCGTGCTCGGCGACGTCGTCGGTGCGATCGATCGCCTCGAGAAGGCAATGACGCTCGTCTCGCGGAATAGCGCCCCGATCGAGTGGGGCCGCATCCGTTTCGACCTCGCGCGGGCGCTCGTGCTCTCGCTCGAGGAGTCCGACCGGGCACGCGCGGCCCTGCTCGCGCGCGAGGCATGCGACGCGCTCGCCGCCTTCCCGCGGAGCGATCTGCTCGAACGCGCCGAGGGGCTCGTTCGCTATCTCGACGGGAATCCCTGAGCCATCGCGCGACGCGGGAGAAGTCCATGCCCGGAAGATTGACCACGATTTCGATCGGCAGCGCGCTGCGCCGCGCGAACGAACGGCTCGCGAACCGCTCACGGACGGAGCTCGAGCGCTATCTGCGCGCCCTCGAATCGGAGCCGTCCGTGGCGGGGCCGGCGAGCGCCCACGGGCCCCTCCTCGAGCCGGGCCATCGGAGCCACCACGACGAGTTCGTCGGCAACGGCCCCGGCGCATTCTTCCCGCAGATCGAAGCCGGACTCAAGAACGACGTCATGCGCGCCGCGATCATCCAGGCGCTGCGGCTGGCCCTCTACCGGACCTTCGACGACGACGGCCGGGGAAGCGAGCCGCGCCCCGCGCCGCTCCCGATCGTCAGCTACTGGATCACCGGCGCGCCGAGCTTCGAGGCCTACGTCGATCTGAGCGCGGCCGAGGTCCACATCTTTCTCGTGACGCCCGACCCGGCTCCCGAGCTCGCCCCCCCCGGCGAGGACGATGCCTTCGACGAGCTGATGTGGGTCTGCGCTTCGCCGACCCGCGCGCAGGCCATCCGCGAGCGCGCCCCGAACTACGCCTATCGCGATCCGGTCACCATGCCGAGCGGACTCGCGGCCGTCTGTCAGCAGGTCAAGGGGTATTAGGCGCGCGAGCACGCCCTCTCAGCGGCGTTCGATGCCGAAGGCGCGGATCAGCGAATAGACGTGCGAGCGCGCGAGCTCGAGGCGCCGCGACGTCTCGCTGACGTTCCAGCCCGTCTCCGCCAGGGTCCGGGCCAGCAGACCGGCCTGGAAGCTCCGCGTCGCATCCTGGAAGTTGAGCGGGCGATCGGGATCGGCGCCTTCGCCGGCGCGGTTCGGGAAGACGTGTCGCAGCTCGATCCGGCGATCGCCGCCGCCGGCCGCGCGGACGACCGCCGCTTCGACGCAATGCGCGAGCTGCCGGATGTTGCCGGGCCACTCCGCATGCCGGAGGGCCTCGGCCGCCTTCGACGAGAACTCGAGCCGCGGCAGACCGTGGGTCTCGCTCGCGAGCGCCGAGAAATGCGCCGCGAGCTCGGGGATGTCCTCGGGGCGCTCGGAGAGGGCGGGCGTGCGGAGCGGAAGGACGTGCAGCCGGTAGTAGAGATCCGATCGAAAGCGCCCCTCCTCCATCAGCGCTTCGAGATCCGTGTTCGTCGCGGCGATGACCCGGATGTTGGCGCGCTCGGGGCGATCGGCGCCGAGCGGAAAATACTCGCGCGACTGCAGCAGTTGGAGGAGCTTCGCCTGCGCCGCCGGCATCAAATCGCCGACCTCGTCGAGAAAGAGCGTCCCGCGCTCGGCGGCGGCGACCTTGCCCGGCATGCGGCGACTCGCGGTGCTATGCGCGCCGGCGACCGCGCCGAACAGCTCGCTCTCGACGAGCCCCTCTGGAATGGCGCTGCAGTTGAGCTCGACGAAGGCTTCGCCCCGGCGCTTGCTGTTGTCGTGGAGGACGCGCGCGACGAGGCTCTTGCCCGTCCCCGACTCCCCGGTCAGCAGGACGCCGATGTCGAGCGCGCTGATGTGCGAGATCTCCTGCAGCAGGTTCGCGACGACGCGGCTGCGCCCGACGATGGGACGGGCGTCGAGGCGCGTCCGCCAGACCGCCGTCGGATCCTCGGAATCGCGGCTCCGCGCCTGTGCCAGGATGCGACTGACCTGCCGCGAGATCTGCAGAGCGAAGGTCTCGGCTGCCCGCCGCGCATGCCCGTCGAAGGGGCCCGCGTCCTCGCCGCCCTGCAGATAGAGGGCGCCGCAGGCGGGCGAGGCGCCGACCGGGACGCAGAGCACGGCTTCGATCCGGCCGACCTGCACGCTCGTCCGCTCCGAGAAGCGCGGATCGAGGAGCGCAGCCGGCGTGTCGACGGTCTTCTCCGTCGCCATCGCCCGCGTGATGATGCCGCGCGACACGACCTTGCGAAGCGACTCGACGTCCGAGCCGGGCAGACCGTGGGCGATGTACCAATCGGGCTCTTCGCCCTCCGAATCGAGATCGTGGATCTCGAGGTAGCCGATCGTCGCGCCCGTCGCCTCGACGATGATCGGCAGGGCCTCGCGCAGGAGTCCACCGACGTCCGTCTCGTCCGCGAGCGCGAGCAGCCGAACCAGCAGCTGGTTCTCGCGGCGGGCGCGCTCGAGCTCGGTATGGACGTCCATGGATCGCGGGCTCTCCCGGAGCCGGGCCGGAGCGGGACCGGGAGCCGACTGGATGCGAGCCGATGCTAACCCATCGACGCGCCTGCGAGCCCGACACCGCGCGGGATTCCCGGCCGGGCCGCTGCGGCAGCGAGCGCCTCTGCCGACAGCGGGAAGCGGGCCCGGCGACGTGCAGCTCGTGTCGCCTCTCCCCTGAATTCCCTGCGATTCGGAGCAGACGATCGCTGGCGTCGCGGGCGCAGGGCGGTGAAGATCCGGCGAGAGGAGCACGCCGCCCCATGCCCGTCCCCGACGTCAGTCATGCCTCCCTCGCCGAATTGATCTCCCTCTCCGGCCGCCGCGCCGTCGTGACCGGCGGCGCCCGCGGCATCGGCCGCGCGATCGCGGCGCGCTTCGCGGAGGCCGGTGCAGACGTCGCCCTCGCGGACGTCCGCCTCGACGAAGCCGAGATCGCCGCGGCCGATCTCTCCGCGCGCTTCGGCCGCCGCGTCGTCGCGATCGAAGCCGACATCACGCATCCCGATACCGTCGCCGCCCTCGCGGATCGCGCCGAGTCGCTGCTCGGGCCCCTCGACGTCTGGGTCAACAACGCGGGGATCTATCCGAGCCGGCCGCTGCTCGAGATTCCCGTCGACGAATGGGATCGCGTGATGGATCTCAACGTTCGCGGTCTCTTCCTCTGTACCCGGGAGATCGGCCGTCATTGGGTCGCCGCCGGGCGCGGCGGCGTCATCGTCAACATCGGCTCGACGGGCGCCTTCAAGACGGGCCCCGGCGTCGCGCATTACATCACGTCCAAGCATGCCGTCGTCGGCCTGACGAAGACCGCCGCCGTCGAGCTCGACCCCCACGGCATCCGCGTCCTCGGCGTCGCGCCGAGCATGACCCAGACCGAAGGCCGTCGGGATTTCCTCGCCTCCGCCCTGACGCCCGGCATGGACGCTTTCGTCGCGGAGATGGAGCAGCGAACGCCCCTCGGCCGCATCGGCGTC
>CAUJGH010000109.1 GCA_963169575.1 Myxococcota bacterium
GCGACGTCGCGCCGGGCGAGTTCGTCACGACGGATCGGCCGATCCTCACGATCGGCAATCTCTCCACCGTCTGGGCCGATCTCGACGTCTACCGCCGCGACTTCGCCCATCTCGCGCGGGGCCAGCGGGTCGAGGTCGACGCCGAGGACGGCCGGCCGCCGGCGGAGGCGACGATCTCGTATCTCGCGCCGATCGGTGCGGAGAACACCCAGACGCTCGTGGCGCGCGCCGTGCTCGCGAACGCCGACGGGCGTTGGCGGCCGGGACAATTCGTCTCGGCGCGGGTGCTCGTGCGCGAGGTCGCGGCGGCCGTCGCGGTGCCGATCGCCGCAGTGCAGCGCGTCGGCGAGCGCGAGGTCGTCTTCGTCTTCGAAGACGACGTCTTCGAAGCGCGGCCGGTCGCGCTCGGCGCGCGAGACGATGCGTCGGTCGAAATCGTCTCCGGCCTCGCTGCCGGAGAGCGGTTCGCGACGTCGGGCACCTTCATCCTCAAGGCCGAGCTCGGGAAGTCCGGCGCATCGCACGGATCCTGAGGAGACGAGACATGCTGGAATCCATCGTCGGCTTCGCGCTCGCCCGCCGCTTCTGGGTCGTCTCCGCGACGCTGCTCGCCGCGGGCTTCGGCGCCTTCGTGGCGACTCGGCTCCCGATCGACGCCGTCCCCGACATCACGAACGTGCAGGTCCAGATCAACACCGAGGCCCCCGGCTACTCGCCGCTCGAGGCCGAGCAGCGCATCACGTTCCCGATCGAGACCGCGCTCGCCGGTCTGCCGCGCCTCGAGTACACGCGCTCGCTCTCGCGTTATGGGCTGTCGCAGGTGACCGTCGTCTTCGAGGACGGCACCGACATCTACTTCGCGCGTCAGCTCGTGAACGAGCGCCTGCGCGAGGCGGCGCCGCGGCTGCCCGCCGGCCTCGAGCCCTCGCTCGGCCCGATCGCGACGGGTCTCGGCGAGATCTTCATGTATGCGGTGCACGCCGATCCCGGCGCCATCGCCGAAGGCGGCGAGCCCTGGACGCCGATGGCGCTGCGCACGCTGCAGGACTGGGTCGTCAAGCCGCAGCTCCGGGGCGTGCGCGGCGTGACCGAGGTCAACGCGGTCGGCGGTTACGTGAAGGAGATCCACGTCACGCCCCGCCCCGAGCGCCTCGTCGCCCATCGCCTCACGTTCGAGGACCTGCGCCTCGCCATCGCGCGCAACAGCACGAGCACCGGCGCGGGCTACATCGAGCGCAGCGGCGAGCAGTACCTCGTCCGCGCACCGGGCCAGCTCGCGACCGAAGACGACGTGCGCCGGATCGTCGTCGGCCACGCGTCCGGCATCCCGATCCGGATCGACGACGTCGCCGACGTCGCGATCGGCCGCGAGCTGCGGACCGGCGCGGCGACCGAGAACGGCGAGGAGATCGTGCTCGGCACCGTCTACATGCTGATCGGCGAGAACAGCCGCGAGGTGTCCCGGCGGACCGCCGCGAAGCTCGAGGAGATCGACGGCCGCCTGCCCCCCGGTGTCCACGCGACGACGCTCTACGACCGGACCGATCTCGTCGACCGCACGATCGCGACCGTCGAGCGCAACCTGCTCGAGGGCGCGCTGCTCGTGATCGTGATCCTGTTCCTGCTGCTCGGCAACGCGCGCGCCGCGTTCCTGACGGCGCTCGTGATCCCGCTCGCGATGCTGCTCACGTTCATCGGCATGGCGGGGAGCCGCATCAGCGGCAATCTGATGAGCCTCGGGGCGCTCGATTTCGGGCTGATCGTCGACGGCGCCGTGATCATCGTCGAGAACTGCATCCGAAGGCTCGCCGAAGCCCAGCACGACCGCGGCGTGCTGCCCGTCCGCCAGCGGCTCTCGGTCGTCGCCGAGGCGACGCGTCAGGTCGTGCGGCCGAGCGTGTTCGGCGTGCTCATCATCCTGATCGTCTACCTGCCGATCCTCGCGCTGACGGGCGTCGAGGGGAAGATGTTCCGGCCGATGGCGATCACCGTGATCTTCGCGCTGATCGCCGCCCTCGTGCTCTCGGTGACCTTCGTGCCGGCGGCGATCGCGATCGTGCTCGGCGGGCGCATCACGGAGAAGGAGGGGCGCGTGCTCGGCGCGGTGCGCCGCGCCTACGGGCGCAGCCTCGCGATCGCGCTGCGGCGCCGCGGTCTCGTCGTCCTGGCTGCGCTCGGCTGGCTCGTGCTCTCGGCGTTCGCCGCCTCGCGCATGGGCAGCGAGTTCATCCCGAACCTCGACGAGGGCGACGTCGCACTCCACGCGATCCGGATTCCGGGCACCAGCCTGACCCAGGCGGTCGCGATGCAGGAGGCGCTCGAGCAGGCGCTGCGAACCGTGCCCGAAGTCGCGAAGACCTTCGCGAAGATCGGGACGGCGGAGGTCGCGACCGATCCGATGCCGCCCAACGTGGCCGACGGGTTCGTCATGATCAAGCCGCGCGAGGAATGGCCCGATCCGCACAAGTCGAAGGCGGAGCTCGTCGCCGATCTGGCGGCGGCGGTCGAGCGCGTCCCCGGCAGCAGCTACGAGTTCACGCAGCCGATCGAGATGCGCTTCAACGAGCTGATCGCCGGCGTGCGCAGCGACGTCGCGGTGAAGCTCTTCGGCGACGATCTCGCGGTCCTGCTCGCGAAGGGCGAGGCGATCGCGGAGATCCTCGAAGGCGTGGGGGGCGCGGCGGACGTCAAGATCGAGCAGGTCGATGGTCTCCCGATGCTCGAGATCGAAGTCGATCGCCGGGCGCTCGCCCGCTACGGGCTCTCGCAGGACGAGGTGCATCAAGTGGTGCGCACGGCGGTCGGCGGATCCGTCGCCGGCCAGATCTTCGAAGGCGATCGCCGCTTCGACGTCGTCGTCCGGCTGCCGGAGGCGCTGCGCGTCGACCTCGATGCCCTCGAGCGTCTGCCGATCCTGCTCCCCGAGCACGCCGGCGAGTCCGCCCGCGACCGCGCGCCGCAGCGCCTGCGCACGCGGCCCGTCGCGTTCGTGCCGCTCGGCGCGGTCGCGCACCTATCGCTCGAGAGCGGGCCCAACCAGATCAGCCGGGAGAACGGCAAGCGACGCATCGTCGTGTCGGCGAACGTGCGCGGCCGCGACCTCGGCTCGTTCGTCGCCGAGGCGCAGACGCGGATCGCCGCCGGCGTCCCCATTCCGACCGGCTATTGGATGGCCTGGGGCGGCCAGTTCGAGCAGCTCGAGTCGGCGACGCGGCGGCTGCAGATCGTCGTGCCGCTCACGCTGCTGCTCATCTTCGGCATCCTGACGGCGACCTTCGGCTCGGTCCGCCACGCGGCCCTCGTCTTCAGCGGCGTCCCGCTCGCCTGGACCGGCGGCATTCTCGCCCTGGTCGCCCGGGACATCCCGCTCTCGATCACCGCGGGCATCGGGTTCATCGCGCTCTCGGGCGTCGCGGTGCTGAACGGCGTCGTGATGATCTCGTTCGTCAACGAGCTGCGCGACTCCGGTCGGTCGCTCGATGCGGCGGTGCGGGAGGGTGCGACGACGCGCCTGCGGCCGGTGTTGATGACGGCGCTCGTCGCGGCGCTCGGCTTCGTGCCGATGGCGATCTCGACGGGCGCGGGCGCGGAGGTGCAGCGGCCGCTCGCCACGGTCGTGATCGGCGGGATCCTGACGTCGACGGCGCTGACGTTGATCGTGCTGCCGGTGCTCTACAGCCTGGTCGAGGGGCGATTCGCGGAGGGGGATTGAGCGCGCTGCCCGGGTCCGTGGGGTTCGAGGACGCCGGTGTCGATCGCCGAAAGGTCATCGAGATCAGGGCTCCGCGCCGAGCAGAATCCTGCGCGGTCACCGGCCGATCCGGAATGAGGGTTCGGGCGAATCCGGAATGAAACGCCGGCCAATCCGGAACGGCTAGGTCTGCCCCGACGAGCGACCACCGAGGGCCCGCCGGATCCAGTCGACGAGCCGATCGATCACCGCCTCCGCCTCCCCCGATCCGGTCGCATCCGCGCCGGCCGGCGCGTACCCGACCTCTCCGAGCAGCTCGTCGCCGAGTCTTTCCACCAGGCCCTCGAGATTGCGTCGATCGCCTTCGCTCGCAGCCGCTGCCGGCGACGCATGCGAGATCACGACGCCGAGCACCGGGAGCCCGCGCGCGCGGGCGGCCTCGAGGGTGAGCCGCGTGTGGTTCACGGTGCCGAGTGCGGGCCGCGCGACGACGAGCAGCGGGAGCGCGAAGTCGCGGGCGAGGTCGGCCATGTCCGTCTCCGCGTCGATCGGCACCAGCAGCCCCCCGGCCCCTTCGACCAGCAGGAAGGCGTGGCGCCGGGCGAGGGTCTGATGGGCGTCGCGGATCGCCGCGAGCGGGACGGTCCGGTGCTCCGCCTTCGCCGCGGCCTCCGGCGAGGCCGGCAGCGCGAAGCGCACGGGGCAGACGAGCTCGAGCGGATCGTCGACTCCCGCAGCGATGCGCAGCGCGCGGGCGTCCTCCGGCCCCTCCGCTGGAACGCCCGTCTCGATCGGCTTCATCACGCCCACGTCGACGCCGGCCGCGCGCAGGGCGCGGGCGAGCGCGGTGGTGACGAAGGTCTTGCCGACGCCGGTGTCGGTTCCCGTGACGAAGAGGCCGCGCATGGCTTGCTAGTCGGATCCGGGCGCCGCGGCGCCGCAGGCGGCTCCGGCCGGCATCCGCGCTCGCTCGGCCGGGTCGATCGCGTTCTCGGCGAAGACCTCTGCGATCGCCTCGGCGAGGCCGTCGATCTCCTCGCCCTGGTGGGTCGCCATCGGCGTGATGCGCAGGCGCGCGCTACCGCGCGGGACCGAGGGATGGCGGATGCCCTGCGCCTAATATCCGCGCTCGAGCAGCGCCTCGCAGACGGCCATCGTCGCCGCATTCTCGCCGACGACGACGGGCAGGATGTGGGTCGTGCTCGGGGCGGTCGAGATGCCGTGGCCGGCGAGGCGCGCGCGCAGGCGATCGCAGTTCGCGGCGAGCCGCTCGCGGCGCCAGGGCTCGCGCTCGACGAGTCGCAGCGCCGCCCGCGCGGCCTCGACCGAGGCGGGCGCGAGGGCGCACGAGAAGATGAAGCTGCGGGCGGTATTGACGAGCAGCTCGCGCAGACGCGCCGAGCCTGCGACGAAGGCGCCGAAGGAGCCGAGGGATTTGCCGAGGGTGCCCATCAGGACGTCGACGTCGCGGAGCACGCCGGCGGCCTCGGCGCTGCCGCGGCCGCCGGCGCCGAGGGTGCCGGTGCCGTGGGCGTCGTCGAGCAGCACGATCGCATCACGGTCGTGGGCGAGCTTCACGATCTCGGCGATCGGCGAGACGTCGCCGTCCATGCTGTAGACGCCGTCGACCGCGACGAGCACGCGCCGCGCCTTCTCGCGGACGCGCGCGAGGGTCTCGGCGAAGGCGTCGACGTCGCCGTGGCGGAAGACGGCGACCTCGCAGCGGGCGAGGCGTGCGCCGTCGATGATCGAGGCGTGATTGAGCGCGTCGGAGACGAGCACGTCGCCGGGACCGACGAGCGCCGGAATCACGCCGACGTTCGCCATGTAGCCCGTGCTGAACGCGAGGGCGGCGGGCTGCTCGAAGAACGCGGCGAGCTCCTGCTCGAGCGCTTCGTGGCAGGCGAGGTTGCCATTGATGAGGCGGGAGCCCCCAGCCGCGCCCCCGTAATCCCGGGCGCCCCGCGCCGCCGCCTCGACGACCTCGGGATGGCCGGCTAGATCGAGATAGTTGCTGCCCGCGAAGAGCAGCACGCCCTGCCCGTCGACGCGCATGCGCGGCGCCTGCAGGCCGTCCAGCACGCGCATGCGCCGATGGGTTCCGCGCTCGCGGATCCCGCCGAGCACCTCGTCGGCGATCCGGTCGAGCGCCGGCGACTTCATGCCCGCACGACCTCGGGCCGCAGCAGCTGATCGCCGCCGCCCGGAATGCGGAACTGCGATTCGCCGCGCGCGGACTCCGCGGCGAGGCGCGCCTGGATCTCGTGATAGGTGTCGTTGCCGTCGACCTCGAAGCCGGCGTCGCGGATCATCGCGTAGGTCTCGGCGACGGGATCGCCCTTCGTCGTCAGGTAGCCGTCGACGAACAGCGAGTTCGCCGGATAGAGCGCCAGCGCCTGCAGGCCACGCAGATGGCCTTCGCGCCCGGCCGCGACGCGGATCTCGGCGGCCGGGTTGACGAAGCGCATCAGGCAGAGCGCGCGCAGGCAGCGCTCGGGCGTCAGCGATCCGTCGTGCTGCACCTGATTGCCCGCGATCGGGATCAGGAAGTTCACCGGGATCGACGGCACCTCGAGCTCGCGCAGCTTGAACGCGACCTCGATCAGGTCGGCCGACTCCTCGCCCATGCCGACGATCAGGCCCGAGCAGGATTCGATGCCATGGCGCTTCGCGGCCATCAGGGTCGCGACGCGGTCGGCGTAGGTATGCGTCGACGTGATCGCGTCGTAGCGACGCTCGCTGGTGTTGAGGTTGTGGTTCAGGCGGTCGAGGCCCGCTTCCTTCAGGATCGCGGCATGTTCGTCGCCCATCAGGCCGGCGGAGAGGCAGACCTCGATCGGATGGCGCTGCTTGATTTCGCGGATCAGCTCGCCGATGCGCCGCGCGCGGTCGACGGTCGGCCCGCGGCCGGAGAAGACCATGCAGTAGCGGGTCGCACCGGCCTTCGCGGCGGCCTCGGCCTCGGCGAGGATCGCCTCGTCGCTCTTCATGGCGTATTTGCGCAGCGCCGCCTTCGAGTCCTTGTTCTGCGAGCAGTAGCCGCAGTCCTCGGGACAGAGCCCGTTCTGCACGTTGTTGAGGACGTGCACCATGACCTTCTTCCCGAACTTCCGGCGCCGCGGCTCGAAGGCCGCCTGCAAGAGCGGCAGCAGCTCCACGTCGGCGCCGTCGAGGACCCAGAGCGCCTCTTCCTGGCTCGGCGCGAGGCCGTCGAGTGCATTGCGTGTCAGGCGGGCGTAGCGGTCGCTCGGGGTCATCGGATCTCCTGGGATGGGACGGCGCGAACGCTAGAGAGCCCTCGCTCCTGCTGTCAACCGCAGCTCGAATGCAGGTTGACAGCTGGACACCCCGTTCCCAGGCGAGTCCGATCCCTCTACATTCACCGCAGTTTCGTCTCGCCTCGTCCCCGCTCGAGGCGCTGCGGCGCGTCGATCTGCCGCCCGCATCGCCGCCCGCCATCCCCTGTCCCGCCTCAACAGGAGCCCGCCCGTCATGGCCAAGCCCCGCACGATCCACGCCTGTCAGGCCTGCGGCGCGCAGCACTCGCGCTGGCATGGCCGCTGCCCGGATTGCGGGGCCTGGGACAGCCTGGTCGAGGAGAATTTCGCCGCTCCGCGCGCCTCCGGCGCGGCGGCGGCCCGCAGTGAAGGCCTCGCGCGTCTGGCTGGCGCGGCGGCGGGGGACGAGAAGCCGCGGCGGCTCTCGGAGATCGACCACGATGCGAGCCCGCGCATCGCGACCGGCGAGCCCGAGCTCGATCGCGTGCTGGGCGGCGGGTTCGTGCCGGGCTCGGTCGTCCTGCTCGGCGGGGATCCCGGAATCGGGAAGTCGACCCTCGCGCTCCAGCTCGCGGGGCGGCTCGCGGCGGGCCAGCGCTCGGTCCTCTACGTCAGTGGAGAGGAGAGCGCCGAGCAGATCAAGCTCCGGGCGGAGCGGCTTCCCGGGCTCGGGCCTTCGCTCCAGGTCCTGACGACGACGCGGGTCGAGTCGCTCGCGGCGCCGATCGCCGAGCTCGCGCCGAGCGTCGTCGTGGTCGACTCGATCCAGACCATCGCGACGGATGCGATCGAATCGGCGGCGGGGTCGGTCGCCCAGGTGCGCGAGTCGGCGGCGCTGCTCTCGGCGACGGCGAAGCGGCTCGGCGCGGTGCTGCTCTTGATCGGCCATGTGACGAAGGACGGGCAGCTGGCGGGGCCGCGGGTGCTCGAGCATCTGGTCGACGTCGTGCTGACCTTCGAGGGCGACCGGGCCCATGCGTTCCGTCTCTTGCGCGCGGTCAAGAATCGCTTCGGGTCGACCCAGGAAATCGGGGTCTTCCAGATGGCGGCCCATGGACTCGAGCCCGTCGCGAATCCCTCCGAGCTCTTTCTCGAGGAGCGCAGCACGCGGGCCCCGGGGAGCTGCGTCGTGCCGCTGCTCGAAGGGACGCGTCCGATGCTCGTCGAGCTGCAGGCGCTCGTCGCACCGGCGCCCTACGGCACGCCGCGCCGGACGACGCTCGGACTCGAGGATGCGCGGGTCGCGCTGCTGCTCGCGGTGCTCGACCGGCGCAGCCCCGTCGATCTGCTCTCTCAGGATGTCTACGCGAAGGCGGCGGGCGGCGTGCGAGTCGCCGAGCCGGCGGCGGATCTCGCGATTGCCCTCGCGATCGCCTCGAGTCGGCTCGAGCTCGCGCTGCCGCCGGATACGGCGGCGATGGGCGAGCTCGGACTCGGCGGCGAGCTGCGCCGCGTCTCGCGCGTGGACGTGCGGGTCGCGGAGGCGGCGCGGTTGGGCTTTCGGCGGGTGCTCGTGCCGGCGGTCTGCGAACGCGAATGGCGAAGCCGGGAATCCGGCGCGGGAAGCCGATCGAAATCCGAATGCGAACTGATTCCCATTGAGGAGATCGCCCAGGCGATCGATTGGCTGCGGGATCACGGCGTGCGCGTGCGCCCCGCTCGCGGCCCCGACGTGCCCTCGAAGTCACCCTCGTGAACGGCGGTAAGCATCCGTTTTTGAAGTGTTTTTGGAGATGTTTTTCTTTGACACCGGATTTTCACGCGGCTAAGGTCGCGCGATGGCAGCCCCCCCGCCGCGAGACGGCCAGCCCGCGGATCGATCGAACGACGAAACGCCGCGCGCGCAGACCGAGCAGCTCGCACAGACGATCGGAGACGCCTTCGCGCGCATCGCGCCGGATCTCGAGCGCGTCGAAGCCGCGCTCCGAGACACGCTGCAATCGAAGTCCGCGCTGATTCCCGTGCTCGGAGAGCATCTGCTCTCCTCGGGCGGCAAGCGCCTGCGTCCCGCGCTCGTGCTGCTCGCGGCCGAGCTCTGCGGCTATGTCGGTCCGCGACGGATCGAGCTCGCCGCCGCGCTCGAGCTGCTGCATACGGCGACGCTGCTGCATGACGACATCGTCGATCTCGCCGAGCTTCGCCGCGGCCGGCCCTCGGCGAACGCGATCTGGGGCAATCGGCGCGCGGTGCTCGCCGGCGATTTCCTCTATGCGCGGGCTTCGTCGATGGTCGTCGAGGACGGCAATCTCGAAATCGTCGAGAGCTACGCGCGCACGATCCGCGTGATGGCGGAGGGCGAGCTGCTCCAGCTCGAGCGGAGCTTCGACGTCGGTGTCAACGAAGCGCATTACTACGACGTGATCGAGCGCAAGAGCGCGACGCTGCTCTCCAATTGCTGCGAGATCGGCTCGCTGCTCGGCGGGGTGACGCGGAGCGAGCGCAATCGCGTCGCCGAGTACGGCCGCCAGCTCGGGCTCGCCTTCCAGCTGCGCGACGATTGTCTCGACTACGACGCGAAGGTCGCGGAGCTCGGCAAGCAGCCCTTCGCGGATCTGCGCGAGGGCAAGATCACGCTGCCCCTGATCCTGACCCTCAAGCGCTGCCGCGTCGCCGAGCGCGATCATGTCGCGAGCGTCCTGAAGAACGCCGCGCGTCTCGCGGACGAGCACGGCGGGCTCGCGCCCCTCGAGGCCGCGGAGCTCGAGATCTCGGCGGTCGCCGAGCTGGTCGAGCGCTATCGCGGCGTCCCGGATACCGCTCGCCGCGCATCGGACCATGTCGCCCGTGCCCTCGAGGCGATCGCCCCCTTCCCCGACTCGGCGGCCAAGCGCGCGCTCGAGGCGGCGGCCGAATTCTCGGTCGCGCGGGATCGCTGAATACGGGCCTGTCGGTGTGCGCCGGCCCTGGCGCCCCGGGAGGCCTGACTGAATCGCGCCCATGCGGCGTCTTCTTCGCCCCGGTCCCGGGGAGATCATGACCATGTCCATTTCGTTCGATTCGCTTTCCAGGGCGCGGAGTTCCGCGAGCCGATCGGGCATGCGGAACGTGTTCGCATTCGCCCTCGTCGCCCTGATGCTCGCGGTCGGCGTCGCTGGAGCCGCCGATCCTTCGGCGGCCCCCGCGCCGATCGACCTGAACCGCGCGACGGCGGAGGAGCTCGAGACGCTGCCGGGGATCGGAGCGGCCAAGGCAGCGGCGATCGTCGAGGCGCGCGATGCCCAGGGCGGCTTTGCGTCGCTCGAGGATCTCGAATCGGTGCGCGGCGTCGGGCCGGCCTTGATGGCGAAGCTTCGGCCGCTCGTCGTCGTCGGCGGGGCTGCGAAGGCCCCGGCGAAGCCGGCAGCGCCCGCGGCGACGAAATAGCGCCGTACGCTCGACCGCCGGGGGCGCCTCGCGCGGCCCCGGCGGTTTCACGGCGCTCCGTCGCAGGCGATCCGCTCCGTCGGCGCCGAGGGAGCAGACCGGGCATGATTGCGGCCATGCAATCCGGATCTCCGCGACAGCGCTGTGCCCGCAGCTTCGCGTTCGCGTTCGCGTTCGCAATCGTGTTCGCGTTCGGGGTCGCCCTCGGCGTCGCCCCGACCGCTGCGATCGCGACCGCAGACCCCGCCCCGTCCCTGCCCCGACTCGTCTCCCTGAATCCCTCGCTCACCGCGATCGTCGAGCGGCTCGGCGCCGATGAAGCGCTCGTCGGCATCGACGACTACTCGGCGCGGATCGCGCCCGCCCTCGCCGACCGGCCCCGGGTCGGCGGGCTCTTTGATCCCAGCCTCGAGGCGGTGATGACGCTGCGGCCCGATCGCGTGCTCCTGGTCGCCGGCCTCGAGCAGGAATCCCACGGCGCATCGCTGCGCCGGCTCGGACTCGCGGTCGAGGTTTTCGAGAACGAGCGCTACGAGCAGGTGCTCTCCAACATCGAGCGGATCGGGCGAATGGTCGGCCAGGAGGCGCGGGCGGCGGAGCGGATCGATGCGATCCGGGCGATGCGCGCCGCCGTCGAACACGCCGCGGCGGGGCGGGCGAGGCCGCGTACCGTGATCGTGCTCGATCGTTCGCCCCTCTACCTGGTCGGCGGCGAGACGTTCCTCGATGAGCTGCTCGCTGCGGTCGGTGCGATCAACCTCGGGGCCGAGGTCGCGAAGGGCTATCCGCGGGGCTCGCTCGAATGGCTCGTCGCTGCGGCGCCCGAGTTGGTGCTCGATCTATCGCCCCAGGTCGAGACGGAGGGGGCCCTCGCCTTCTGGCAGCGCTGGCCGAGTCTGCCGGCGGTGAAATCGGGCCGGGTCCTCGCACTCGATGCGACGCGCGTCAGCCTGCCCGGCCCCGATCTCGACCGCGCGCTCCGGGAGCTCGCGATCGCGGTCCACGGCGAATCGATCGAGATGGCGATCGATCGGGCGCTGGCCCCACGGAGCGCGCCGTGATCCGATTGACGCCGGCGCGTCTGTTCACGGTCGTCGCCATCGCGGCGGCGGCGCTCGTCGCGATCGTGCTCGGCGCGCTCGCGACGGGGCCGGCCCCGCTCTCGCTGACGGAGGTCTTTCGCGTGCTCGTGCTCGGCGAGGGCACCGACGGGGCGCGCGACATCGTGCTCGGCGTGCGGCTGCCGCGGGTCGTGCTCGGGGTGCTCGTCGGCGCGGCGCTCGCGACCGCGGGCGCGGTCTTCCAGGCGCTGCTGCGCAATCCGCTCGCGGATCCCTACGTGCTCGGCGTTTCGGGCGGGGCGGCGCTGGCGGGAATCGCGGTGCTCGCGCTCGGCGGGGTCGTCGCGTTGCCGACGCAGTCGGTGCCGCTCGCGGCTTTCATCGGCGGGATCGTGGCGACGGGGCTGCTCTATTGGGTGTCGGGCGGGCGCGGCGGGAGCGGACCGACGGGCCTCCTGCTGACGGGCGTCGTCTTCAATGCGGTCGCGTCGGCGGGGATCGTCTTCCTCGCGTCGATCGCGGGTTTCTTCGAGGGCTCGCGCATCTTCCTCTGGCTGATCGGACAGCTCTCGGCGGTCGAGATCGATGCGGCGGGGCTCGTCGGAGCGAGCGTCCTGCTCGGGCTGGCCGTCGCATGTGTCTTCGCACGGAGCTTGAATCTGCTGGCGCTCGGCGACGAGAGCGCCGCCGAGCTCGGCGTCCCCGTCGAGTCGCATCGCCGCATCCTGCTGCTCGCGACGTCATTGATGGTCGGCGCCGCCGTTTCGGTGTCGGGGCTGATCGGATTCGTCGGCCTGATCGTCCCCCACGCCCTGCGGCTCTTGATCGGAAGCGACCATCGCCTGCTCGTTCCCGCGACCGCCCTCTGCGGCGCCGGCTTCCTCGTGCTCTCGGACACCCTCGCGCGCAGTCTGATCGACGGGCGCGAGCTGCCGGTCGGCGCGGTCACCGCCCTGCTCGGCGGTCCCCTCTTCATCGTGCTGCTCCGGCGGAGTCAGTCGCGGAGCCGGCTCCCGTGAAATCCATCGCGCCGACCGCCCCGCGCAGCGCCGAGGGGCTGCGCTTCGAGTCCGTCACGGCGACGCGCGGCGGCCGGACCTTGCTGCACGGCATCGATTTCGAGGTCCGGCCCGGCGAGATCGTCGGCCTCGCCGGCCGCAATGGCGTCGGGAAGACGACGCTGCTGCAGCTCGCGAATGGATTGCTCGCGCCGGCCGCCGGGCGCGTTCTGCTCGGGGAGACGCCGGTGCGCTCGCTCGGACGGCGGGCGGTCGCGAGGCGGATCGCCCTGGTTCCCCAGGATCTCCATGTGCCGTTCCCGTTCCGCGCTGGCGAGCTCGTTCTGATGGGCCGCGCGCCGCATCAACCGCTCGTCGGTCTCGACAGCGATGCGGACGTCGTGCGCGCCCGCACGGCGCTCGCTCGGCTCGGGATCGAGGATCTGGCGGATCGCAGCGTCGAGACGCTCTCCGGGGGCGAGCGGCAGCTCGTGCTCTTCGCGCGCGCCCTGGTCCAGGATCCGGAGCACCTCCTGCTCGACGAGCCGACCGCGTTCCTCGATCTCAAGCACCGCCTCGAGGTGCTCGGCGAGGTCCGGCGCTTCGTCTCGGCAGGCGGCGGCGCGCTCGTCGTCTCCCATGATCTGACGCTCGCTGCCCGCACCTGCGACCGGCTCGTCCTGCTCGGCGAGGGGGAGGTCGTGGCGGTCGGGCGTCCCGAAGACGTCCTCACACCGGCGAATCTGGCCCGGGCGTTCGCGATCGATGCGCAAATCGTGAGCGGGCCCGACGGTCGCTTGATCGTCCTGCCGATGCTCGGCCCCGGCGAGCCCGCCAGGGATTAGGAGTTCGTGCCGTCAGGCGGCCGCCCTCCGCCTGCTACGATCGGCCGCCCGAAGAACCCAGTGAGGAGAGTGGCTGCGATGGCGCAGGTCCGCATCGAACGAGTCGTCGCGCGGGAGATTCTCGATTCCCGCGGCAATCCCACCATCGAAGTCGACGTCCTGACCAGCGCCGGCCAGCTCGGCCGAGCCGCCGTGCCCTCCGGCGCGTCGACCGGCGCCCGCGAGGCGCTCGAGCTGCGCGACGGCGACAAGGGCCGCTATCTCGGCAAGGGCGTCCAGAAGGCGGTCGCCTTCGTGAACGGCGAGATCGCGAAGGCGGTGGCCGGGCGGCCGCTCGCGGGGCTCGCCGAGCAGGCGGCCCTCGACGAGCAGCTGATCGCCCTCGACGGCACGCCGACCAAGTCGCGGCTCGGGGCGAACGCGGTGCTCGGCGTCTCGCTCGCCGCGGCGCATGCGGCGGCGGCGGCGAGCGGCCAGCCGCTCTACCGCTTCCTCGGCGGCGACGGCGCGACGCTGCTGCCCGCGCCGATGATGAACGTGCTGAACGGCGGCGCCCATGCCGACAACAACGTCGACGTCCAGGAATTCATGCTCTATCCGCTCGGTGCGCCGAGCTTCGGGGAGGCGCTGCGCTGGGGCGCGGAGGTCTTCCATACGCTGAAGACGGTGCTGCGCGAGAAGAGCTATTCGACGGCCGTCGGCGACGAGGGCGGCTTCGCGCCCAACCTGAAGAGCAACGTCGAAGCGCTCGAGCTGATCCTGCAGGCCATCGATCGCGCGGGCTACACGGCGGGCAAGGACATCTCGATCGCTCTCGATCCGGCCTCGAGCGAGTTCTACTCGAAGGGCGAATATCATCTCGCCGGCGAGGGTCGGAAGCTCGATTCGAAGGGCATGGTCGAGTTCTGGGTGGATTGGGTCTCGCGCTATCCGATCGTCTCGATCGAGGACGGCCTCGCCGAGGACGATTGGGCCGGCTGGAAGCTCATGACGGAGCGCCTCGGCGATCGCTGCCAGCTCGTCGGAGACGATCTTTTCGTGACGAATCCCGCAATCCTGAAGCGCGGGATCGACGAGAAGACGGCGAACGCGATCTTGATCAAGGTGAACCAGATCGGGACGCTCTCGGAGACGCTCGAGGCGATCCGGATGGCGGATGCGGCGGGCTTCGGATCGGTCAGCTCGCATCGCTCGGGAGAGACCGAGGATACGACGATCGCGGATCTCGCGGTCGGCGCCTCGACGGGGCAGATCAAGACGGGGTCGCTGTGCCGAACGGATCGGATCTGCAAATACAACCAGCTCCTGCGCATCGAGGCCGAGCTCGGAGCGCGTGCACGTTATGCGGGAGCGACGCGGCTGGCCGGGCAGCGGGCGTGAGCGGAATCGGCGCGCACGCGCGGGCTCGCGGGCTCGCGAAGGGCCACTTCCTCGCGAGCGCCCTCGCGCTCGGGCTCGTCGGGACCGCCGGGCTAGCGCCGCGGGAGGTCGCCGCGTTCGTGCCGAAGCCGGATCGGGCGCTCGCCGGGGTCGCGCAGGCGAATGCGAGCTCGGGGCGGACCCAGGCGATCCAGCTCGATCTCGTCCTGCGCATCGGCGATCGCGACGCGATCGCGACGGGACAGCTCGTCAGCCATCCGAGCGGGCTCGCGCGTCTCGAGCTGCGCGGCGGCTCCGGGCGCGTCGATCGCTATCTGCTCTCGGGTACGGATCTGCTCGCGGCGAAGGACGGCGAGCCCCTGCCCGACCCGCAGCCGATGCTGCAGCCCGTATTCCTGCTCCAGCCCTCGTCGCTCGAGACGTTGCGTGTCGCGCTCGCTTCGTTCGGGATCGACAGTCGCTGGATCGGCGTCGCCCCCTGCGGCGAGCTCGACTGTTATGTCTTCGGCGATCCGGCGCTCGCGGCGCCCGAGCCCCGCCGCGCGCCCGTCCCGGGCGAGGCGGACGCAGCCGATCGGGAGGTCGCCGACGTCGCGGAATCCGGCCTTTCGGACGACCCGGGCGCGCTCCTCGAGGAGCCCGCCTTCGCGGCGCCGTTCGCCGCGACCGGCCCGGTCGCCCGGCTCTGGGTCGACATCGAATCGCTCCAGATCCAGCGCATCGATCGCGCCAGCGGCGAAACGCTCCAGCTCGGGCCGCTCGTCCGCTTCGAGCGGCTGATGGTGCCCGCCTGGCTCGAGATCCTCGAGCCCGGCCGCGACCCGATCCATTTCGACGTCCAGCGTGCGGTCCGGGTCAGCGCGAATCCCCAGGCCTTCAATCCGGCCTGGCTCTACGGGCCGATCGATCCGCTGGCGCCTGGCGGCCGGCCCGCCGGCGTCCCGGCCCCGGCTTCCCCGACGAATCCCTGATTCCGGGCATCCGCACATTTCCCGGGCTGAAGCCTCAGCGGAAATCCCGACGAATTCCGAGAAATCCCTCAGGCCCTTCGGCGAAATGCCCGATGGGTGCGGCAAGTCGTGTGCAGGTCATGGGCATCGTCCCGGGCCTGCCCGATCCGCAGACGTCACCGGCCCATGCGGGCTGGCCGCGCACGGGACGGTGCCCGGGCGGAGCGGATCGAGGGTTCGAACGGGATAGCAGCGATGGCCAGCCAACAGATTCTGAACGTCCTCGTCGTCGATCGCGAAATGGAGGCGCAGCAGGCGCTGAAGGAGGTGCTCACCGGCGAGGGTTGGGGCGTCGTCTGCGTCTCGGACCCGGCGCAGGCCTGCGAAGAGCTCCGAACCCACCGCATCCAGCTCGCGATCCTCGACGTATCGCCGGGGACGGGCGGCCGCGAAGCGCTCGCTGCCCTGCGCGCGCTCGACCGGGACCTCTGCGTGATCGCCACCAGCAGCACGGCGTCGGTCGAGCTGGCGGTCGAGACGATGAAGCACCAGGCCTTCCACTTCCTCCAGAAGCCGATCGAGCCCGAGGAGGTCCTCGCCGTCGTGAAGGAGGCGATCCGCGATCGCGGTCTGGTCGTCGACCTCGAATCGCGCCTCAACGGCGAGATCGGGTCGCGCATCCGCAGCCGCCGCCACGAAGTCGGCCTGACCCTCAAGCAGCTCGCGAACCGCACCGGCCTCTCGGTCAGCCTGATCTCCCAGATCGAGCTCGGCAAGAGCGCCGCTTCGATGTCGACGATGTACAAGCTGGCCGCGGCACTCGGCGTCAAGATGAGCTGGTTCTTCGAGACGCTCTGACGCCGCGCCCCTCGGCCGGTCCGCCCCCGCTCCCGTTCGCGGCGAACGTACCGCTATGATCTGCCCCGCGCAGAAGGCGCGGAGGGCTTCGCGATTCGCAGCGTCGAGCAGGCCAGGCCGAAGCCGGGACTCTCCGTTCCGGTGCTCACGATCCTCGACGACGAGGGCTCGATCCTCGAAGCGGATCAGCGTGCGCTCGTGCGCCACGTCGTCCAGGAGGGCGCGGGCGCCGACATCATCTTCTCCGCCGGCACGACCGGCGAATGGGACAAGATCGACAACGAAGCGCGTCAGGCGGTGATCCGCATCTGCGCCGAAGAGGTCGCGAAGACCAACCGCCAACTGACGGCGATGGATGCCGACGGCGTCGAACACTGGGCCGGGGTGACGGCCCCGACCGCCCAGGAAACCCTCGCGAACCTCGAATTCGCGCTCGAATGCGGCGCCGATGCGGCCGTCATCGCGCCGCTCTCGATCCAGGGCGTCCAGGATCCCGTCCGCTTCCTGCTGCGCGACGTCGCCGATCTGCTCGACGCCCGCGCGCGCCACATCCCCGTCTACCTCTACGACAACGCCGACATCGCCGTCGATCCGAAGGTCCCGCACATCCGCACGAAGCAGGTCAAGGCGATGAGCCGGCTCGACTTCGTCCGCGGGATCAAGGTCTCGGCCTCGGACAAGGTGCTCGGCAACTACACGCGCGCGGCGTCGAGCTTCAAGGATCGCGGCGAATTCGGCATCTACATCGGGAACGCGAAGCTGATCTTCGACATCTTCCGCCCCTACCGCCCCGGCATCTTCGGCGTCATCCACGAACACTGGGATCGCTGGCGCCGCGCCGGCGGCCTCCCGATCGGCGTCGTCTCCGGGCCCGCGAATGCGATGCCGCGCGAATGGGCCTGGTCGTGGCAGGTCTGCCGCGCGGGCGACGTGGAGCGCATGGAGAAGGCGCAGCGCATCGCCGACGCCTTCCGTGACTGCACGACGCTCGCCTCGGGCAAGCGCCCGACGCTCGCCTGCCTGAAGCGCGCGCTCGTCTGCGACGGCATCGTCTCGAGCGCGTGCGTCGCGCCGGGAACTTCGGCGCTGCCCGCCGACGAGATCGCGCGCTTCGACGACGCCTACGCCGCCGTCAAGGCGATGGCCGCCCGCGAGATCGGCGAGCCCTGGATCACCCGCTGCGTGCGGAGGAACGCATGACGCGTCCGCGTGGATCGAAGGCGAGCGGCGACCGTCGCGGCGGGAAGTCGGCGCGGGGCGCGCAGGCGACCCGTTTCGCGCCGGCGCTCGACGAAGCGCTGGAGCTCGTCGGGATCGGCAGCATGGTGATCGATCGCATGCACCGTACGCGCCGCGTGCTCGGCGCGAACGAAAAGGGGTTGCTCGAAGCGGCGCCGGGCGAAGCGCCCGTGCAGCGCCGGATCGGCGGTCTGATGTTGAACCAGCTCGGCTGGGCGGCGCTCTTCGGGCTGCCGGTCGGGATCTTCGGGCGTCAAGCCGACGACGAAGCCGGTCGTCTGCTGCGCCGGGCGATGGCGGCCCACGGCATCGCGACGAGCCTCGATCTCTCGGGCAGCGCCTCGTCGATCGCCGAGATCTTCGTCGACGCCGAGGGCGAGCGCGCGATCTACATGGCCGCCGGCGCGACCGCCGAGACCCGACCCGAGCACGTCCGCCGCGATCATGCGGACTTCGTCGCCCGCGGCCGCCGGCTCTCGACCGAGATCTCGCAGCTGCCCCTCGACGCGACGCTCGCCGCCCTCGAGCTCGCCCATGCGAAGGGCCTTTCGACCGTCGTCGATCTCGACGTCCTGCCGAGCGACGCGCTCGCGACCCTCGGCGATCGCGCGACCTTCGATGCCGTCTTGCGCGCGGCCGATCTGCTGAAGCCGACGGCCGCGGCGGCCCGCGAGCTGTTCCCCGACGTCGCGGATCTGGGCGAGCTCGCCCGCCGGCTGCGCGCCGAATATCGCATCGGGCGGGTGGTGATCACCGACGGTGCGGCCGGCTCGCTCGTCTGCGACGGCAGCGGGTCTCGGCGCGTTCCCGCCTATCGCGTGAAGCGCGTCGTCGATTCGACCGGTGCGGGCGACGCCTTTCTCGGCGGCTATCTCGCCGGCGAGGCGATGGGGCTCTCGCCGCTCGACGCGGCGCGGCTCGGCAATGCGTGCGGCGCGGCCTGCGTCGAGCGGATGGGCGCTTTTCCGGAGGAGCCGGCGGCGCTGCGAGCGCGGGTGCTCGCGCTCTACGAGGGGGCGAAGCCGAAGGATCCGCGCTGGGCCGCGTTCGTCGCGCTGGCCGCGGCCTCGAAGAAGGCGAAGGCCGGCGCTGCGCGTGCGGCTGGAGCGCAGGCCGCGGCCGGGCGGCGGGTGCTCGAGGTCGCGGCGCGCGAGCTCGCCCTTCTCGTCGATCGACACGATGGCGTGTCGCTGCTCGCGGCGGCCGAGCTGATCGAGGCGGCGGAGGCGAACGGCGGCCGCGTCCACGTCACCGGCGTCGGCAAGCCCGAGCACATCGCGCATTATGCGGCGAGCCTGCTCTCCTCGACCGGGATCCCCGCCACGTTCCTGCACGCGACCGAGGCGCTGCACGGCAGCCTCGGCCAGGTCGTGCCCGGCGACGTCGTGATCGCGATCAGCAACAGCGGGACGACCTCGGAATGCCTGCTCGCTGCGCGGGCGGTCCGCGATTACGGCGGACGGCTGGTCGCCGTGACCGGCGGGCTTGCCTCCCCGCTCGCGGCGCTCGCGGACGTGACCCTCGACGCGGGTGTAAAAGAGGAAGGTGGTCCCCTCGGGTTGGCGCCGCGGGCCAGTGTGGCGGCCGAGATCCTGGTGCTCGCGGCGCTCGGCGCCGTCTTGCAGGCGCGGCGGGGGCTCGATCGGAAGGCCTACGCGGCGCGGCATCCGGCGGGGGCGCTGGGGAAGCAAGCCCGCGGCGACTGAAAGGGGCAATGACGGCTTCGGCGTCGCCCGCGCCCCCTCCTCGAGGCGCTCAGTCGTCGGCCCTCCCCTGTTTCGGGGGAGCGGAATCACTCAGGCGAAGGCCGCACGAGCCGATGATCTGGGCAGGCGACGGTCTTTGCCCACGCCCCGGGAGCTTCCCGGCATCGGGCGGGATCGGGTCGCCGAGGGGTCGCTCCTCTCCCGTCCGGAGATCCGCCGTCATGTCTGCCGGTTCGTCCTGCGTCCCGAACGTCCCGTCCTCGTCTTCGCCTGCCCCCGTCGCGGACCCTTCCGCGCCCCTCTCCGCGCCCCTCGCCCCGGACCTCGAGCGCGTGCTCACGTCCTACGACACCTGTTATGTCTGGCGCTACGGCTCGCCCTCCTCGAGTCTGCGCGAGCTCTACGCGAAGGGGAAGCGCGATCAGTGGGACGGGGCGGCCGACCTCGACTGGGCGATCGATGTCGATCCCGAAGAGCCGATCCTGCCCGCCGAGATCAATCCGCTGCGCGGCTACGGGCCCTACGAGAAGATGAACGCCCGCGAGCAGCTGCGCGTTCGCCATTGCCAGGTCGCCTGGCAGCTCTCGCAGTTCATGCACGGCGAGCAGGGCGCGCTGATCGTCGCGTCGCAGCTCGTTTCGGCCGTGCCCTTCATGGACGCGAAGCTCTACGCCGCGAGCCAGACGATGGACGAGGCGCGCCACGTCGAGGTCTTCTCCCGCTATCTCATCGAGAAGATCGAATGGGAATGGCCCGTCAATCCGAACCTGAAGCGTCTGCTCGATACGATCATCCAGGACTCGCGCTGGGATCTCAAATACCTCGGCATGCAGATCCTGGTCGAAGGCCTCGCGATGGCGGCCTTCGCGAACTTCCATCAGCTGACGAACGAGAAGCTGCTGAAAGACCTGATCCATCTCGTCATGCGCGACGAATCGCGCCACGTCGCCTTCGGTGTCCTGTCGCTCGAGGACTACTACGCCGGGATGCCCGCGGCCGAGCGCCGCGATCGAGAGGATTTCGTGATCGAGGCCTGCGAGCTGATGCGCGATCGGCTGATCGGCGAGGAGACGGCCGACTACTTCGGGCTCGAGCGCGAGCCGTACAAGCAGTGCATGCTCGAATCGCCGATCCTGCAGCTCTTCCGGATCCAGCTCTTCGCGCGCATCGTGCCGAACCTGCGCCGCCTCGGCCTGCTGACGCCCCGGGTCCGGGAAGCCTTCGAGCGGCTCGGCATCCTGCAATTCGAGCATGCGGATCCGGCCGCACAGGACGCTGCGCTCGGGCTCGCCTGATCGAGACCGACGGGCGCGTCCGAGCGGGGCGCCCGACGGATCTCCTCGGCCGCGCAGGACCGGCGGCAGGCACTCCCTCCCGACCCTTCGGGGGTCGGCGTGCCCGATCCGCGCGGCCGCCATTGACGCTCGCGGGCCCTCCCTCTAAGGTCCGCCGTTCGAAAACCAGCGCTCGAGCGAAGGACCTCTCCCCAGGCGGTCCCCCGAGTGCTCGCAATACAGCACGATTCACGGGGCCGTAGCTCAGCTGGGAGAGCGTCGCGTTCGCAACGCGAAGGTCGGCGGTTCGATCCCGCTCGGCTCCACCATCCCGATCGGCGGCGTACGCGAGGCGTGCGCCGCCGATTTCGTTTCGGGGCAAGGCGGGGGCTCGAGGTGCTTCGGGTCGCATCGGCTCCGGTCGACGAGCGGCCTATCCCCAACGCCCGGCGCTCGCGTGGACGATCGCGATCAGCGCGCCGACCAGCAGCGCGCCGTCGACCGCGAAGTGTCCGTATCGCTCGCTCCCGCGAAAGAAACAGAGCGACACCGCCTGCGCGGCGGGAATCCAGGCGAGCTGCGCGACGGCCCCCGGTGCCAGACCCGCGAGCGACGCAGCGGCGATCGTCATGGCTCGCGCGGCGAAGAGCAGCGCGCCCGGCGGCCAGCCCGAATCGCCGTGCTTTCCATCGCGCAGGTTCGATGCGATCAGATTGGCCATCACCGCCGAGCCCACGAAGAGCAGCGACCAGCCGAGCTCTCCAGCGGCGGCGCCCTCGAGGCCGCCGCGACCGACCCAGGGCAGGCCGACACACGCCGTCGTCCAGGCCGTGGCGACGTAGACGACCTTGAGGCCCACGTCCTGCTGCTTCAATCGGCGATGCAGGAAGCCGACCGATCCGACCGCGAGGCAGAGCGCGACGCTCGGCCCCGGCGCCGCTGCGAGGAGAACGCCCAGCAGCAGTCCGGAGATTGCGGCCGCGACGGCGAGTCGCGAGCGATTTCGCTCGACGAAGGCAGTTCGTCCGGGAGCGCCTCGACGATCCCGCTCGAGATCCCGCAAGCGGTCGTTGCCGTAGACGAGATAGGCGCCGCAGGCGACCAGCACGGCGTCGTGTACGAGACGAGGCGATGCGAGCGCCTGGCCCGCCGCCCAGGTCATCGCGAGGCCCACGAGCGCGGGGAGTGCGCTCGAATAGGCGATGGCTTCGCCGAGGCCGACCAGCCGCACTGCGATTTCGGACGGCAGCGAAGAAGGGACGAGGGCCGGAGCCGCGGAGCGCCTCGCCAGGACCTCGTTCGCCGTCGTGCTGCGAAGACTTCTCGATCCCATCGCCGGTCGATTCTGGCAGAGCGGGCCTGGGGTTTCGATCCGCCCGCCCGCCACGATTCGCGGCAGGCCTACCGTGTGCGCGCTAGATTGGCCCTCCGGCAGGGAGCATCGGCGATGTGGATCACGAAGGTCAGCCAGATCATCGGCTCGAGCCCGACCTCGTTCGAGGACGCGGCGCAGTCGGTGATGACCCGGGCGAATCGGACGCTGCGGGGCATCACGGGCTTCGACGTCGTCGAGAAGCGCATCAAGGTCGAGTCCGGCGCCATCATCGAGTACCGCGTCCACCTCAGACTCCATTTCGACGTCGCTCCCCATACCGAGACGCATTGGTAGGCCGAGCCTGCGCAGGCGACCCCGGGCGGGTCGTCGGCCCGCATCCGAGGACCCAGTCATCATGGCCATCGCCTCCGTCTCGACCATCACCTCGGCTTCCCCGAACAGCTGGCAGGAAGCCGCCGAGCTCGGCCTCGCCCGGGCGCGCCAGACGCTGCGCGGGATCACGGGCATCAAGATCCTCGAGGAGAAGGCGCGGGTCGAGGACGGCGTGATCGTCGAATATCTCGTGACGATGCAGGTGATCTTCCTGCTCGAAGAAGCGACTGGGACCTGAGCGGTGGCGATCCCCGCGATCGTGACGGCCGGGGACAGTCGGGCGGCGAAGGCCGTCTACGGCAAGAGCAAGGTCTATCTCGAGGTCGACGGCCTTCCGCTCGTCGCGCACGTCGTGCGGACGTTGCAGTCCGTCCCCGAGGTCGACGCGGTCTGGGTCGTCGGCGATCTCCCGAAGCTCGAGGCGGCCCTCGGCTCGCCGAAGCTGCGCGATGCCTTGACGAAGCCGCTGCATCTCGTCCCGCAGCAGCGCGATCTCATCTCGAATGCCTGGGAGACCTATCGTCGCGTGCTCGCGAACGACGTTCGCGCAGGCCGCGATCCGGGGCCGGCCGATCTCGACCGCGAGATCCTCTATCTCTCGGGCGATCTGCCGCTCGCGACGCCCCAGGAGGTCTCGGCCTTCGTCGAGGCGTCCCAGGCGAGGGTCCGGGCCGGCGAGGCCGACTACGTCATCGGGCTCTGTCCCGCGGACGCGCTCGAGGTCTTCAAGCCATCGCAGCCGGGCGAGCCCGGAATCGAGGTCGCCTACTTCAACACGCGCGACGGCCGGCTCCGCCAGAACAACCTGCATTATGCCCGGCCCGCACGCATCGGCCGCCTCGACCGCATCGAGGAGATGTACGAGCACCGCCACCAGCGCCGCTTCTGGAACATGTTCGTGCTCGCGCTGCGCCTGCTCCTCTCCCGCGTCGCGGGGCTCAAGATCGCCGTGCTCTTCGGCGTGATGCATCTCGCCGGGATCGCCGATCGCAGCGGCTGGCCGCGCGTCGCACGCGCGCTCGGCAGGCTCGTCACCCTCGAGATCAACCGCAAGACGATCGCGAAGCTGCTCGACACGAAGTTCTTCTTCACCGTCACCGAGAGCGGCGGCTGCGCGCTCGACATCGATACGGAGGCGGAGTACGACGCCGTGTGCGCGCGTTATGCCGAATGGTCCCGGGAGCAGGCGGCGCGCTCGGAGCGCCTTTTCGGAGCGCTGCCGGAGCGGGCCGGCCACCGCTTGGGAGGCGGAATCTCGTGACGGAGCGACGAACGGACGGATCGACGCCGCTCGACGCCGCGGAGCGCGTGCGGGCGGGCATCGGCGTCTTCGCGATGGACGATCGCGGGCTGATCGAGGTCCGCGGTTCGGACAGGATCCGCTGGCTCGACGGCATGATCACCGCCGACGTGAAGGCCCTCGAAAAGCGCGGTGAGGGCGCGGGCGCGCTGGCGCTGCTGTTGACCCACCGCGGCGCGATCGTCGCCGATCTCCGCGTCGGCCGGCTCGGGGAGACGCTGCTGCTCGAATGCGCGCGGGGCGAGCAGGAGCGCATTCGCACGGCGCTCGAGAAGCGGATCATCGCCGACGACGTGGAGCTCGTCGATCGAAGCGGAGATTTCGCAGTGCTCGGGATCGAAGGCGCTCGCTCCGGCGAGGTGCTGACCCGCGCGCTCGGCGGCGCGTCGCTTCCCGGGCCCTTCGACTGGGCGCAGATTCCGTTCGGCGGGACAGCGCTGCTCGCCGCGAGCTTCGGCTGGAGCGGCGAGCAGGCCCATCAGCTGCGCATCGCCCGGTCCGCGCTCGAAGCGCTGCGCGACGCGATCGAGCGCGCGGCCGGGGAGCTCGGCGCCGATTGCATTCGAGGAGATGCGGCGCTGCTCGAGCTGCTTCGGATCGAAGCGGGCATCCCCGCGCTCGGCGCGGAGCTGGGCGAGGACGTCCTGCCTCCCGAGGCCCGCCTCGAGCGGGCGGTCGCGATCAACAAGGGATGTTATGTCGGGCAGGAGATCGTGGCGCGGCTGCGCTCGCGGGGGCAGGTGAACCATCTGCTCGTCGGGCTGCGCCTCGAGGGAGAGACGCTGCCCGCGGTCGGGACGCCGGTCGCGACCGACGGCCGGACGACGGGCGAGATCACGAGCGTCGTCCGCTCGCCGTCGCAGGGCCCGATCGCCCTCGGCTATGTGCGGCGCGAGCATGCCGAGGTCGGAGCGCGCCTCGAGCTCGTCGGCGCGAGCGGGAACGCGGCCGCGAC